>NZ_JAKDUI010000203.1 GCF_030457785.1 Psychrobacter sp.
ACGCATTCATCCCACTACCTTAGAGGTAGGGGATTTCTGCGGTAAAATGTTAAACAACTCTTTATAGGTCAGTCTTTTCTTGTCCGCATACACTATCTCCTGGTCCTGAGAGACTGTTTTGGCACGATTCAGTAACTGCTTTACCAATAGAGGGTAATCGTACGCAGAGGGTGCGCTGTTATAAATATTTGCCATAAATCTGACTTCCTTGCCTGTTGTTTTTGTGGAGTATATTTTTTATAAATTAAATGCAGAACCTGTATTATCTAGTCGCTCTCATTTTGTCGTCATTGACCCGTTTTATAATTAACCCATTGTATATGAGTGCTTACGGGGTATGCTCCGAGGGCATTTTTCATTTTAAAAACGGTGATAAAAATAAGGATATGTTTTAGTGATAGCTGGTAATAGTTAACACTGATGATAGCCAATAATAGAAAGACGCGCCCTAATGATAGTAAGAAAAAACCACTACCATGTAAAGCGACCTTACGTAAAAGCCATCAGCGCTTCGTCAAACAAATACGCTGCAAAGGCTCCATTCAACGTCACAGCTCTAACTGATACGTGATTTGGTTTTAACCATCCCAAAACCAGCAACCAACAACGCTAATACTTGCACAAATAATAGCAACCATACCGTAAGCGACCACTGTCCGCGCGCATAGGCCATGCCGCATATCCACGCTCCTAGCGTCCCGCCTGCATAATAACCCATATAATATAATCCAGACGCTAACGATCGTCCTTTCTTGACATTGACGGCAATGTAGCTAATGGTTGCTGATTGTGTGACGAAGACGCCAGAAGACATCAACGCCAAACCGATTATCACAACCCATAGCGGTGTCACTAAAGTCAAAAGCATGCCCAATATGGAGACTATCACAGCCACTCGAACCGTACGTGCAGAACCAAAACGACGCAATAATTTGGTAGATAACGGCGTGATTACCACTCCAATGAGATAAACCGTAAAAATATTGGCGAGTGCGCCTGTACTCAGCTCGTAAGGCGTCTCAGCGAGATGCAAATTGATAAAAGTAAAGCAACCAACGAGGGAGAACAATACGCAAGCACCAAGCAGGCATGCCGTCACCACATATCTATTGGTTAGGTGCTCACCAAGCGTTTGTATCGCTGAGCGGAACTTTGGATTGGCCACGAACTGCCGCGACGATGGCAACATTTTAGCAACCCACAATGCACCGATGAGTGTCATTGCTGCCATCACATAATAACCGGCTCGCCAGCCAATAAGTTCATGTAAATGTCCAAGCAAAAACCGTCCCATAAAGCCGCCAAACACTGAGCCTGACACATAGAAGGACATCAGCTCAGTCACAGCGCGACCATCAAACTCTTCACCAATGTAAGCAATGGTCACCACCGTAATCCCCGGTACCGACAAGCCTTGCATAAAGCGCCATACCCACATCCAACCAATATTTGGACTATGGGCGATAAACGCTGTCGGTATGGCCAAAAAAAACAAAGCGCCAACGATAAAGGATTTGCGCCCGACAGCATCAGACAGCATGCCCAAAAAAGGCGACATAATAGCGATCGCCATCACTGTCGCACCGACGACCATACCTGCCTGCACTTCAGAAGCTGAAAAATCTGCAACGAGCACAGGCAGTACCGCTTGGATCGAATACACCTGCAAAAAAGCAAACATACTGATCAGCCCCATCGTGATTTTCAAAATCCACGAGGGCTTTTTATAACTTGAGCCGTCTACCAAGCCGTTATCATCGGATGCTTGTGACTTTGCACTCGACAAGGAACTGCTAGAGCCAGAACCATGCTGACCATCGTTTGAATAGCTACTTTGTGAGATTTTCTGATTGGCGCTACCGGCATTGTTATTCAATATGATACTGACTGTATTGGACGCCGTCTGAGCAAAATAAGACTGGCGTGGTGATAGTGGTAAGAGTCGTAAGGATAACTAAAGTAAAGAATACTTCAGCATATATTTCGTATAATATTTAATAAAGAATCTCAAACGAACGATCTTTAACGAATGACCTTTAAAAAATAGTCTCTAGGGCCTGTCCTCATTTTAAAGCAGTCAAACAAGGAGAATAGCGCAGATAATATCAGAATATTAGTCAGCTACCCGACGGTGTTTGGCAAAATTTAGCTATTTTTAACCCGTTCGGAAAACTATCGATTGAATTGAGGACAGGCCCCGACAATAAAGAGAACTTACAAGTTCATCATTTTATCACAGCCTTCGATATCTTAATGTATAAATGACTAGAGCTTATGAGACATCTCATTGGTATCTTATATACCCGCAGTGTCACTCATCTTCACATAAGGAAAACATCAATGTCGGATAAAATTCATGATCTAGGCGCAGGGTTTTGGAACATACGCGGATCATTTCGCCTAGGCGGTGTGCTCAATATCGGCACCCAATGCTCGCTTGTGAAACTATCATCAGGGAAGTTTGTTTTTTTAGACAGTTATGAGCTGACAGGCGAGATTCGAGACGAAGTGATGGCGTTGACCAACAATGGACAAGAGGTAGAGGCAGTATTAAATGTTCATCCCTTCCACACTGTCAGCTGCGCGCAAATGGCCAAAGACTTCCCGCAAGCGATATTTTATGGTAGTAGCCGCCATCACAAGAAAGTGCCTGAGGTCCAATGGGCCGATGACTTGGTCGAAAGTGACGCAGTCGCCAAACGCTTTCCTGAGCTTAAATTCTCTCTGTCTGAAGGTATTCACTACATTTCACCTAATGAGATGATTCATGCTGGCTCTTTATTGGCTTATCACCCTGCTAGCAAAAGCCTCCATGTGGACGATACTTTTATGAGTCCTCCGATAAAGCTACTAGAAGCAGTACTGCCAGAGTTAATACTGCACCCCACTACTAAAAAAGCACTCAAAAATGAACCCAATGCTGGCAAGCAATACTGCGATTGGGCAACCAACTTGGCTCACGAATGGCGAGACACTCGTAATTTTTGTGCAGCACATTCGTATTTGGTTCAATTTGATGAGGGAGAGTTTGAACAGGCACTTCTTAAAGCCATTAATAAAGCACGTCCTAAATTAAAAAAGACTTAGCGAATCAACACCTTATTTTTACAGTCGCGAAAATGAGCTGAACGTTATAAGTCACATAATAGAATGCCATAGTTGAAGTGTTTTAAAATCGTTACAGTGCTGCTGGTGTCTATTTTTTGCAGCCTCTGTCTACGCAGGCACAGCAAGCAAGAAAAACTGATACCAGTAGTATGCATTATAGTGATATTGCTTTTCGCCAACTGTATATCAACGTTGAAGCCATCATTGCTATTCATATTACACTCAGCTCATTGACTGCCATGACCGTGACTGCTTAAATGGACTACTTCTAAGAGAATACTGCGATTGAGAGAATAATATGACTGAAGAAAACACCCCAGACGAAAAATTAAAAGTCGTCAATAAGTTTTTGACTAAACTCACTAAAGATCAGCCACAAATGTACTATGCCACGACTTCTGAGATATCTCGTAGCATCCATACAATGATAAAGGAACATACCAATCGCTTATCAGTTGAAGAACAAGCGCTTGTAAGAGGTATAACAGTTGAAGAAATCGAAGCACTTCTCGGCTTTCATTCTCGATAAGTCAACTTTATAGCGAAATTTTAAGTTCCTTTCTAACTTCCTTCTAAGAAACCGAAGCATACAAACGACTAACGAAAAACACGAAAGACCGCTACTTAAGCGGTCTTTCGTGCTCTGTATTAAGCGGTCCGTATTAAGCGAATTGCTGTTTTCATTGAAGAAATAACTTTTCAACAACCGCCATAATCAATATTATAAACGACTGGTCTAATGCAACTATAGGCAGTACAATACTCAGAAGCACTTACCCATCGTTCGTCGTTGAACAAACGAGGGTTATAAGTTCGCGATAACACGGGCTCACCATGAGTTATCGGTCCTAATCGTTTACAACACTCGGAGGACATGACTACTATGTTTGTTAATACAACGTCTGCAAATAAAACATCTAATCACTCAACCACTACCCAACCAGATACCAAAACCCACCTTTTAGAGGTCGGTTATCAGCTCATTGCAAAAAAAGGCTTCACTGCCGTGGGCATCAAGCAAATACTTGATACTGCTGGCGTTCCTAAAGGCTCGTTCTATCATTACTTTGCGTCAAAAGAAGCCTTTGGTGAAGCTATAATCAGCCATTATTTTGCGAGCTATAAAACGCGTTTAGATATTATCGCCCATCAAAACGTCGATGCTCAGCAAAAGCTCTATGACTACTTCCAGAACTGGTACGATACTCAACAAAATGGTTGTGATCACGAAAAATGCTTGGTTGTTAAGCTAAGCGCAGAGGTGGCTGATATATCTGAGCCCATGCGCATATCCTTACATGCAGGCTACCAGCAGACCATTACATGGTTGGCTCAACAGATCAAAGCAGGTTGGTCGGACGGCTCTGTACCACAGCCTGACAACATCGCTGCTGAGAGCGTGGCCAAACGCTTGTACTTTTCTTGGCTTGGTGCCAGTCTGATTGCCAAGACTAGCCAGACAAACACCCCGCTGGCAGAGGTATGGCAGATGACTACTTCCCAAATAGGTCGCTGATAGCACGGTCTTCCTCTTCATACCATAAAGACTGGCAAACTCCTAAGCACATACCTTCTGTTAATGATAGATTTTGAAGTAGGTGCTTTTTGTAAACATTACTAGACGACCGGTCTATTTAATGTACAATGCGTGCAGACACATAAGCAACACTGGCTTATATCTAGAACAGACGATCTCACAATATTTTAAAACCAGTCACCCAATTATGAATAGGCAGATTATGAATAACTTCCAATATTACCCCACTCTCAACTTGAAATAAGCAATTCAAACTGAAGAGGCGGGTTACCAAG
>NZ_JAKDUI010000204.1 GCF_030457785.1 Psychrobacter sp.
ACTTGGTAACCCGCCTCTTCAGTTTGAATTGCTTATTTCAAGTTGAGAGTGGGGTTATTATTGGGAGTTCTGCATGTCAGGCCAATTTTTAGAAAAATATAAATCACAGACCAAAATTATTGGTATGGCGATTGTCGCAAGCAGCGTTTTGTACGTTGGTTGTGCAGCCACTGAAAACACTTCCACCATGCAACAAGACAATGCTACTGACAATCCCTATGCGCCTACAGATGCAAACTTGGCGGTAGCTACTGTCGCTGGCGGTTGTTTTTGGTGTGTGGAAGCAGGTTATGAAAAAATACCCGGTGTGGTAGAAGTGGTGTCTGGTTACACTGGTGGCCAGTCTCAAAACCCAACTTATAAGATGGTGTCGGCAGGTAATACTGGGCACACTGAAGCGGCTCAGGTGTACTACGATCCTACCAAAATTACCTATAATGGTATCGTTCAAGCATTGTGGCGAATCGCTGATCCCACAGACGATCAAGGCCAGTTTGTAGATCGCGGCACCCAATATCGTCCGGGCATCTATTACAATAATGATCAAGAAAGACAGATCGCAGAATCAGCGAAGCAATCATTGCAAGACTCTGGGGTGTACGAAAACCCTGTGGTGATCGAAGTTTTGGCTGCTAGTGAGTTTTATCCAGCAGAAGAGTACCATCAGGACTACTATAAGAAAAACCCGCTGCGTTATAAAGCTTATACCTTTAATTCTGGTCGCTACCAGTTTATCGAAAGCGTCTATGGTGAAGACTATGAATTGGATTTTAGCCAGTTTGCGCCGACTACAACCGGTGCAAGTCAGCAAGCGCCGAGTGAGACTGATGAAGCGTCAACAACTGGATCGGCATCTGGATTTGATCCAAACACTTTTGTGAAGCCAGAACAGGCCGCTTTGAAAAGCTCGCTCAGTGACATTCAGTACAAGGTCACTCAAGAAGACGGTACGGAGCGCGCTTTTGATAATGAGTATTGGGATAACAAAGCACCCGGCTTGTATGTCGATGTAATATCTGGTGAGCCGTTATATTCATCTCGTGATCAATACAAGTCTGGTACAGGCTGGCCGAGTTTTACCCGCCCGCTAGACACTAGCTTGGTCGTAGAAAAAGCAGATCCTGGGATATTTGGTACTCGCACCGAAATTCGTAGTCGCTACGCTGATTCACACGTGGGTCACGTATTCGATGATGGTCCAGCGCCTACTGGCAAGCGTTATTGTATGAATTCAGCAGCTCTGCGTTTTATCCCATTGGCACAGATGGAAGAAGAAGGCTATGGTGAGTGGATCGATGAAGTTGAGCCAGTCGCTTAAGCGTTAAGAATATGTAGTCCAACTGTGTTCATTTTTACGTGTCACAAAGATATATCATGAGACGGACAGTTGGAATAGTAAAAAAGGATGCTTATTTTTTTAAGCATCCTTTTTTATGGACTATATAGGCTGTTTGGATATTAAAAGGCAGGTCGACGTTTAGGCACAGCATCTAGGAACTCGTTACGTGCTTGATTGTCATGTAAGTACTCACCCAACATGGCGGTACTGCGGGTGGTGGACTGCTGCTTATTGACGCCACGCATCATCATACACATGTGTGAGGCGTCCATGACGACAGCCACTCCACGACACCCTGTCACATTCATGATGGACTGAGCGACCTCTTCACTTAAGTTTTCTTGAATCTGTAAGCGGCGTGCAAACATATCAACAATACGGGCAAACTTCGACAGTCCTAAGACATGCCCATTCGGCAAGTAACCGATGTGAGCGACGCCATAAAAAGGCAGCATATGATGCTCACACAATGAATAAAATTCAATATTCTGTACTAATACTAGCTCACGATTTGTCGACGGAAATACGGCGTCATTGACGACCTCATCTAAGCTTTGATGATACCCTTGGGTCAAATGAGAAAAGGCTTTCGCTGCTCGCACAGGCGTGTCTAATAATCCAGGACGATTCAAATCCTCGCCCGTTGACCCGATCAATTGACGATAGGAATCGATATTTTCTTTATAATCTGGAGTTATGATGGGGGTGTTACTCATAAGTTTGGCAGCCATCCAAAATGTGGGTGTAGCTTAACGCGAAATCCTGAGCTATAAACAAAGGTTATAGTGGATTTTGTAAAAATTATGCAAGCTTGGAAGGGCTGTGATTATACTAGAAATCTACTGAACTTCATACTGCTGTCCGTGCAGTTGGCTGTTTTATCGATATTCGATAGAATTGTTTGTTGAGATTGAACATTGAGGCAACGTAAGTGAATACAGTTTACGACTGTTTACTTAAATCAATTCATGTATAATGGGTTATCTTTCAATAGGTATTTCTGCCTGTTATTTGTTAGCCGAATACACTAAATAATCTATCATTTAAACCATTTTGAACGACTCAAAAGGAAATATTATGCTATTACAAGGACAACGGTTTGTCGTAACTGGCATCGCGAGTAAACTCTCTATTGCTTGGGCCATCGCAGAAGCGTTACATCGTGAGGGCGCATCATTGATCCTGACTTATCCAAACGAAAAAATAAAAAAACGTGTGGATATGGCTGCAGAGAAATTTGAAGCAGATTTAGTTTTAGAGTGCGATGTGGCGTCAGATGATTCTATCGCTGCTTGTTTTGAGCAGGTCACTGCGCATTGGGGTGATGGTATCGATGGTGTCGTACACGCCATTGGCTTTGCGCCTATGGAACAGCTTGATGGCGACTTTGTCAATGCGACGACTCGTGAAGGCAGTCAAATTGCCCATGATATCTCAAGCTATAGCTTTGTCGCCTTAGCCAAAGCAGCCCGTGAATTGTTGGCGATGCGTCACGGATCGATGCTGACATTAACTTATGAGGGTAGTATCTCAGTCTTGCCAAATTATAATGTCATGGGCATGGCAAAAGCTAGCCTAGAAGCCAGTGTGCGCTATCTTTCTACCTCTATGGGCGGTGAAGGTATTCGTGTGAATGCTATCTCAGCCGGACCTATTCGCACACTAGCGGCTAGTGGTATCAAGTCGTTCCGTAAGATGCTTGATATCAGTGAAAAGATTGCGCCATTACAGCGTAATATTACGCAGACAGAAGTAGGCAATGCTGCGTTGTTCCTGTTATCGCCTTGGGCATCGGGGATTACAGGAGAGATTATGTTTGTTGATGCAGGCTTTAATACGGTTGCTATCAGTGAACAGTTGATGATGATTGATGAGCCTAAATAGTTGTCTTTGTTGACGATTAGTTAGCATAAAACCCTCCTTGTAGATAAATCAACTTACCCGACATAAAAGAAGGCAGCCAATTGGCTGCCTTTTTTAGTTATACTATAGGTTTTTTGTGAATAGTCTTTAGGCACAGATATGATAACCAAACTACCAAAGTGGATACTGTGGGGTGGTGCAGTATTGGCGTTTAGTGCCGGCTTTGTAAACACAGCCGCGCTGATGGGCTTTGCAGGACTGTCAGTGTCACACGTCACGGGTAATGTGAGTTTGTTTGCAGCAGCTATCGCCCATATGGATGTTAGTAGCACTTTATATATCGCTGCATTATTACTGTCTTTTCTGGCAGGTGCTATATTGAGTGGTTATGTCGTTGGGCAAACATCACTAAATTTGGGTAAGCGTTATGGACGTGCGCTATATATTGAAGCTGGCTTGTTACTGCTTAGTTATTGGTTGTATCAGCAACACGATTATTCAGGACAGTTAGCTGCGGCGATGGCGTGTGGATTGCAGAATGCGATGGTTGCTACATACAGTGGTGCGGTGATTCGTACTACTCACTTGACAGGTCTGACGTCAGATATGGGTGCAGCCATTGGTAGTTGGTTGGCTGGTCATTCGATTAGTAAGCCAACATTAGGGTTTCAAGCGATTATTTGGTACTGTTTTTGCGGCGGTAGTGCCGTAGGAGCGTACTTATTTGCTAAAATCAGCTATGATGCTTTGTTTGTACCGATTGCAATTGTGTTTTCAGCAGCGTTTATTTACAATTATGCTTCAGACCGTTTGCCAAATAAAAGACAAGAAAATCAAAAAAAGCACTCTTTATAATAAAAAGTGCTGATTATACCTTTAATTAGCTTGATAATTAGTGAGCCGTTTACTTCTCATCTTCATGGCTTTCATGCTCGTGCATGCCTTGCATCATATCAAGTGCAGAGTCGTCTGTTCTTTGTTGGTCTTCTTTCTCTAAGCCATCTTGGTTGATGTCTTGACGACACATCTTCGTGGTGAAATCGGCTTCATTGGCATCTGTCATGAGTTGCTCCTGATTATTTTAATTAAACGCGAAATATGATTTTAGCAATATAGTTTTGATAGCAAAAGTGGTCAAAAAAAATCTGATCATATTCATTATTGATTTTGTTTGTTTTCTACTTTTTTGCACTGTCGATATGAGCCAATTTGTTCGATGCCCTAAGTCTCAAAGCGGGCTCTTAATCTGAATATTGGCCTTCGGGTGGATCAAAAGTGGTTGAGTACTTGCCAAACTGCGTCAAATCTCCCGCTATTTCCAAAATTTGTCGCTATTTTTGTAGTCAGAGAACCATAATGTCAGCATTTTGACTACCGTTGCTATCATTATGGGAGGCCAGAGTGGTATTGTATAGGCGAAATATGCGCTTATTTAGTGACGATGTGTAACATCAACTATCATTACTATCAGATATTACTGAAGTTTTTCGTAGATACTCAGATTTATCTTTCATCAGCACACTATTTTGTCGGTGAAACTGGTCTGGTTTTAGTCCAATTTCACAAAAAAATTGTCAATGGAGTCATATTTTCGATTGCGTCTGCGTTATAGCGGCAACTTTGTTCGATTTAATAATCCTCGGCAAAAACTCTTACTTCTATCAGGTAAGAGCAGTTCAAATCTTAAGGGGTGATACGTCCTAAATATAGAT
>NZ_JAKDUI010000205.1 GCF_030457785.1 Psychrobacter sp.
TATCAATTGTTTATTTCTATTGGCAGTGCTTTTATGAATAACTGTTGCCTGCCATCACCCTCATGTTACGCCGCACTGTCATGTTTATTAACAAAAGGTAAAGGTGATGGTTGAGTACGCAACCTATATAGTATGATAAGTGTTATAACATCGGCGGTACTTGCCACATCGCTATTCACACATTTTTAGAGACAATTAAAGAGAATTAGTATGACGAAGTTGCATGTTGCTCATAGTATTGAGGGTAGAGAGTCTCCCGATCAAAAGAAACGTCCGAATCGACAGCATACCAGTAAGCTACGAGTAAGTGCATTAAGTTTGGCGACAGCGGTGGGTGCGCTTGGGTTGTCACAAGCTGCTTGCGCAGAGTTGACATGGGGCGACAACAACAGCTTCGAGCAAGGAAACAATCAGCAAGATAATGGCATTGACTACTTTATGCCAGCTGCCATCGCAGCAGATCGCGATGATGTGGGCGCATTGTTTAATTACGAGCAGCAAATGAGTGGCGGGTTGTTTGCGATGTACCCAACTTATTGGCGCATGAATCTGGACTTGAATTCGCAAAGCTCAGCAGCAGTGTCGCAGTTTGTGCGTCAATATCCGGATACGGTCATGGCAGAAAAACTGGTGGCTGATTTTGCTGAAAGCAAAGCCGGATCTAATGACTATGCGTCCGTACGCCAAGTGGCAAATCTGATTACCAACGCTGATGCCAGTGAGCGCTGTGCAATCGCACTTGGGTTCAATAATGGCGGCGATACCATGCGTGCTATGGCGGCGAAATCGGATGTTTGGCTGACGACGCAAAAACAGCCAGCCTTGTGTGATCAGTTAGCGATGGAGATGAATAACAATGCGCTGATCAGTGATAAAGATCGCGTATCTCGCCTCAAGCGTATGCTACGCACAGGCAAGACAGGCGATATCATGGCGTTGTCATCGAGCTTGGGTACGCCCATTCCTTACTCTGCATTGAGTGAGATTCAGCTAAGTCCGTCATCTTTCTTTAGCAAGTTTAGTCGCGAGCCCGCCAGTCAAACCAATCAATATTTGTATTTATATGCAATGGGTCGTCTCACAGATAAGTCTTATCGTGAAGCTGCCATGCAGTTAGATTACGACATCAAACAAGACAACCAGCGCTCATCAAAACTGCTTAATGATGATACTCGTCGCTATGCCTATCGTATCATTGGGGTGAAGCGTATGAACCATAATACAGATGACGGCTTTAATGCTGAAGCGGTAGAGTGGTTTCGTAAAAGCTTAGATGATGATTTCAATTTTGAAGAAGCTGAAGATTATGCCATGGCGGCTATTCGTTTTAGCCGTTGGGAAGATGTGATCGAAGCCATCACAAAAATGAATGGCGAAACGCAAAAAGGGAACCAATGGCAGTATTGGCTGGCGCGCGCGTATGAGCAGTCAAGCGATGCTAGCAAGCGTAATACTGCTAAAAGCATTTACCAAGATTTGGCCAGAAGTCATGATTACTATGGGATGATGGCCAAAGATAAAGTCGGTCAACGTTTCGATGCCAGTCAGATGGGTGGCAATCGCTTGCCCAATGTCAGTGCTGCTGATCGTGCCCGCGTCATGCAAGACCCCCATTTTGCTCGTGCATTTGCGTTATACAACTCCAGTGCGAGCCGTGCTTATGCCAATCGCGAATGGAACTGGGCAGTAAAACAGGCACGAGACAACCGTGACGACAGCCTGATCGTCGCTGCTGCAAGTCGAGCTCATGATATGGGCTGGCTCGATCGGGCAATTTATGCGATTGATAATACCGATAGAGTGGACAGCTTGGCGCTGTCGCATCCGATGCCTCATCAAGAGGAGGTTGTACGCTACAGTCGGTCCGCGGGTATCGATCCTGCTTGGGCATATGGCATCATGCGCCAGGAAAGTCGCTTTGTGACGACAGCACGCTCAAACGTTGGTGCAAGTGGTCTAATGCAAATCATGCCTGACACAGCCAGATATATCGCTCGAAACCTAGGTGAAAGCTATAGTGCGAGCCGTGCCAACAGTGGCGATACTAATATTCGCTACGGCACATGGTACATGGGCGATATTTTGGGCAGGCTCAACCAGCAACCAACAGTGGCAACCGCAGGTTATAATGCTGGCCCTAACGATGCCAAACGCTGGCAGCCTGTTTATGGCTCACTCGCTGCTGACCAATATGTTGAGTCGATTGCCTTTCCTGAAACGCGTAATTATGTGAAGCACGTGATGGAAAACGCAACTGTTTATGGTAGTTTACTGGGTCGTAGTCAGCCGATTAGTCAACGTATGGGGACAGTCGCTCCGGATTTTTGATATATCCACATGCTTTCCAAATAAACCATTGATGAGTGATCGTTAATGGTTTCTTCACATTGTGTCTGTAGTGTTTGAGATTATGTTTACGTTTCTGCTATAGATTAAAAATATTGCTTTGCTAACATTACAGCAATTGTTTTCAATTTCTGGTCTATTGGTTATTGCCTTCTGTTTCGTGCTGATTAATCGCTCGCTATGTCCTTTGTTAGTCTGATGCCGCGTGCAGTGGTTATAAGAAACTGCATGCACAATTAGCCAAACATAGCTTAAGCGACAGCCCAGTTTTATCATTGCTAGACGTTCTCAGCCCCTATGATTAAAAAATATTTCACTTTGTCTGTATTATCGAAAGCGAGCCAGCAGTCAGCTTCTCAGATGAAGAGGCGACTGACACCCGAGTCGACGCCAAGTTTTCTCCTGTCGAGTGCACCACCATCTCGTATCTTTCCGATCACAAACATTGCCAAACGCTCTCGCTTTTTTTATCGACGGGAGATAGAGAAAAACTGTAGTACCGGTGTTGAGAGTGCTGAGAGTGCTAAGAACGTTGGGAGTGCCAAGAACGCCAAAAACGACGTTAAGATAGTACCGACCTTAGGTGCATTGATGGTTTTACAAGGCTTCATGTTAATGCCAGCCCAGGCTGCCAACGCTGATAAAACAGGGCAGCGGGTCTTGATGATTGAAATGACGCCAGCACTATGTAATATTCAACCAACACGAACGCGTATGCGCCAGTGTTTAGAAGGCTATTCTTTGACGGTTTCAGGATTGGATATGGGGTATGGCGAGCACTGTGGTCGAGGTAGTGTGCCTCGATTGACGCCGTTACAACTTAAAGTCGTCAACCGTATCATGCCTGACACTGCAGTACGTAGCCAAGTGTGGCAGCGTTACGGTGCCTGTAGTCCACTCAGCGCTGCCAGCTATTTTCGGCAGATCACCAATTATGCTGGATCGTTAAAATTACCAAACGAGCTGAATACGGGTAATAGTTATACCGTTTCGAAGTCACGGTTTATCGGTCAAATGACACGCCTAAACAAAGGTATGTCATCCAATAGCATCGATTTGGTTTGCCAAGTAGGCAAGCGTCGACAGTCTGTTTTAACAGATATCCATGTGTGCTATGAAGGCAATGATTTTGGTACTTGCCATAGCAAAGTCGATAGCTGTGGTAGCCAGTTCATTATTTCAGGCGGTCAGTAGGCTTTATATATAATGCAAAATTACAAAAGTATAGCGCTGCAAGCGATAGGCGCTCAAAAGTAAATTCTAAGCTATTCTCTTTACAGCATACCGCCCTCATGAACATGAGCTATCAGTGATGATAATGCCTTTTTGCGGGTTTCTTATCGGCTTTGAGGCGACCATAAACAGCTCTGTATAAAATGTAACAATATAATAGGATAATCTGTTCTAGGTCCTTTATTGTCTCTAGACGACTGACTGACCGAGTGCTACACTAGCTTTCGGTTTAGTTTATGGCTGCTAGTATGCAGCAAACAAGTCGATATCTAAAACGTCGATATCTACAATGATAATCATCAAATAGGGAGTATTCAATGTCAATGAAACAGCCTTTACGTGTTGCCGTCACTGGTGCCGCTGGTAATATTAGCTACGCAATGCTATTTCGTATCGCATCAGGTGAAATGCTAGGTAAAGATCAGCCAGTGATTTTGCAGTTACTTGAAATTACGCCAGCTCTTGACGCCCTAAAGGGTGTGGTCATGGAATTAGAAGATTGTGCATTCCCATTGTTGGCTGATATCGTTCAAACTGATGACGCTAATGTTGCATTTAAAGATATCGACTATGCTCTATTAGTCGGTGCCCGTCCACGTGGTCCAGGTATGGAGCGTAAGGACTTGCTAGAAGCCAATGCTGCAATTTTCTCAGCACAAGGTAAAGCATTAAATGACGTTGCTAGCCGTGACGTAAAAGTATTGGTTGTTGGTAACCCAGCAAACACCAATGCGCTAATCGCTCAGCGTAATGCACCAGACCTTGATCCACGTAACTTTACGGCGATGACTCGCTTGGATCACAACCGTGCTATGGCGCAGTTGGCTGACAAAACTGATAGCACCGTCAATGATATCAAGAACATGACTATCTGGGGCAACCACTCATCAACTCAGTATCCTGATCTGACTGCTTGTACTGTAAACGGCAAACCAGCATTAGACTTGGTAGATCGTGACTGGTACGAAGGTACTTATATCCCAGAAGTACAGCAGCGTGGTGCAGCTATCATTAAAGCTCGCGGTGCTTCATCTGCAGCTTCAGCGGCCAATGCTGCTATCGCTCACATGCGCACTTGGGCGCTTGGTTCTGATGAAAATGATTGGGTATCAATGGGTGTATACTCAAACGGCGAGTACGGTATCGCTGAAGGTCTAATCTACT
>NZ_JAKDUI010000206.1 GCF_030457785.1 Psychrobacter sp.
AGAAGTTATTAAGGTGGTTGGAAGGTTTTTTGAGTGGGTGGTGAGCGGTGGTGTTCTACACTCAACTATTATTCATTAGCGACAGCAGCAATTACATTTGGTTGTCGGCATTTTTCCGACCCTCCCCAAATTAAACGTATTCGTTGGGTCTAAGCTTTATATAAAAGTTTTGCAAGTCAGGCTCCACTTCATATACGTGTCCAACGTTACCGCTGAGAATAAAGTCCAATTTATATAAAATCTATAAAAAAGGGGCTTACTTCGCAGTAAGCCCCCTCAATGTATAAACACCAGTATGATTTGCGTCAAAGCAGTCAGCAACAGCCAATTATAAATATTGCACAGCTTAGAAGTCACATAGCGATTAAGGTTTGCCTGATATGCTTTATAACTGACATGCCTTATAAATGGTTGACGCTTTATAAGTGGTTAACGATAATCTTAACGACTAGTTTTGGCTTTTGACTTTGGCTTTCATGGTTGTAAAGATACCCGACAAGGCATAAATAATACCAATTGCTAAGATGCCGACAGGAATATCGTAGAGCACAATACTCATGACCAGTACACCAATTATAAGAACCACGAAAGGTACTTTTTTCTTATCGAACTCTTTGAAGCTATAGTATTTAACATTACTGACCATGAGCAAACCACAAGTCACTATCCACGCGGCAAATAACAACATAACCGCAGTATCGTATTGCCCGACCCATTCGTTATGATCGACAGCAACCATCACAGCAGCAGTAACCAGTATGGCGGCAAGTGGACTGGCTAAACCGACAAAGTACTTTTTATCGACTTCTCCGATTTGTACGTTAAAACGTGCCAAACGAAAGGCGCCACAAGCAGTAAAGACGAAAGCACAGGCCAGTCCGATACGACCGAGAGGCTCTAGCGCAAAACTATAAATTAGAATAGCTGGTGCAACACCAAAAGCTAGCATGTCGGCTAGAGAGTCGTATTGCTCACCAAATGGGCTTTGGGCATTGAGCATACGTGCGACTCGACCATCAGCGCCATCGAGGATAGTAGATAAAAAGATGGCGAGTGCGGCTCTATAGAACTCACCTTGAGTACTGGCCAATATCGAGTAAAAGCCAGACAACAATGATAGGGTCGTAATCAAATTGGGTGCTAAATAAACACCGCGACTGACCACCGCTTTGCCCTCTGCAACTTCTGTTTCAATCACCTCAAAAGTTAGACCATCATAATCTTCGTTATCCGCTAAGCGAATATTCAATTCATGCTCATCAACAAAGGGTGGCTGAGACTTTGCATTATCGTTTGCGCTATTAATAGATGATTGCTCAGTCGTCATAGTGATTTCCTCATTCACCAACTAACCAGCGCACATTGGTCGCACTGTCAGGGGTCATCTCCGGCGCATCAGCGACTTTTAATGCTGGCTGTAAGAAACGCTGTATCTCACGCGCATGTTTATCAAACTGCCATGGTGGATTGATGACTAGCAAACCGGTGCCATTCAAACCAACTGCAACGTCATTAGGATAGATATTCAACTCACATACCAGCTGACGTCTCATTTCAGTGCGTTTCAGTTTTTTATAAAACAGCTCTACCGCTTCGATGTTTTTGATCGGGAACCATAGTGCGTAAGTACCTTGTGGCCACTTATTGTACGCAGCGACCAGTAAGTTGATAAGGCGAGTAAAGTCCTTATGCTCTTGTTCATACGGAGGATCAAGAAAAATCAAACCGCGCTTCTCTTTTGGTGGAATGACAGCAGTGATTCCTTCAAAAGCATCACGATGGTGAATCCCAATCGGTAGTTTATACAGTTGGTAATTTAGTGCATCATACTCACTGGCTTTGGCTTCGAAGGCTTCACCACGAACACCAACATCAGGATTTTGCTCTACATGATGCGCAACCCACCATGGCGAACCAGGATAAACTTTATTATCATAAGTGAGCTTGGCCTGTTTGATGCCTTCTACATATTCTTTCACAGCGGCTGGCGCCTCTGCGGTATCGATCTTTAATAAAGACTGAATACCACCTTTGGCCTCTCCTGTTTTGCGTGCTTCTTCACTGCTCAGCGAATACAGTCCACGCCCGCCGTAGGCGTCAAGAACATAAAAAGGTTTGTTTTTTTGACCCAGCTGATTGAGTAGTTGTATCAATAAAGTGTGTTTTACCACATCAGCAAAGTTACCAGCGTGGTAGGCGTGTTTATAGTTCATAATCTCAAAATTTAAATAAGAAAAATTGCATCTATGGTAGCATAGGCAGCGTAAAATATAATGTGGTTTTGGTAAGTACTATCAATATAATTGACAGCCATTGAATAATACTGAGGTGAGATGACGAAAATTATTAGCAATCTTAATGCGACAGAGCTGGTGATTGATCATCCGATAGGTCAGGACAACCCACCGCTGCTTGCTCCATGCGCTGACGATGCAAACGATACCTCATCAACCCAAGACGTACTGCAAATATCACACTTTGCTGTGGACTGGGCAGACAAACTAACAGATATTCAGCTCGATAAACTCGTCAGTGATGGTTGGATTATTATCGATGAGGTATTTAGCGATACTGCTTTATTGGCTTTGCAAGCAGAAAGCGGTTTTATCGATTATCGCGATGCTGAGCTGACTGCCGGAGTACGTATTAGCGACATTCGAGGCGATCGCATCCGCTGGATAACTAAAGACTTTTTTGCTGGCTATTTTTACTTACAAAGTATCAATGCGCTTGCAGCACTATTCAATCGCAGCTTGTTTGCGGGTATTCGTCATAGTGAAGCCCATTATGCTTGCTATCCTACAGGCTTTGGCTATCAATGGCATAGCGACAATCCTGCAGGGCGCGATGAACGCGTAATCTCAGCCGTGTTTTACTTAAATGATGAATGGACAGCCAGTGACGGTGGCGCACTAGAGGTCGTTGATAAGCAAGGTGTTCATCACAACGTCATGCCAGTTGCCAACCGATTGGTAATATTTGACAGCGACTTGCAACATCAAGTACAAATCGCTCACCGTCAGCGCTACTCCATCGCTACATGGATGCGCCGAGATGGGTTGGTACCTTTTGTTGAAGAAAACAATTAAGCCATCGCACACAAGTAGCAAGTATATGGTTTGTATAGCTGATGCTGGCTTCATAGCTCCTGACATCAAAGTGCCTGATATCAAAGCTTGCGAACGCTAACAACCAACCATCCATCACATGATAAAAACACTAACAGTTAACTCTACTTATAAATAAAAGGTTTATCCATGTCTGACCCTAATTCTCAAAAGACAGCCAGTTCACAAGCGACCCATCAACAGGAAACACTCGACTTAAGCATCACTCTACTCGAGCGCCCTTCAGTCACGCCAGATGATGACGGTTGCCAAGACATACTGTCTGAGCGCCTGCAAAAGTCAGGCTTTGACTGCGAGTTTATGTATTTTGGTGATAGAGACCAAAGTGGCGAACATGCTGAAGTGAAAAACCTATGGGCGCGCCGTGGCACAGGCAATCCAGTCATTTGCTTCGCAGGTCATACGGATGTCGTACCCACAGGAGATGAAGGCAATTGGCGCTATCCACCATTTACCCCAACCATCGCTGATGGATATCTATGGGCTCGTGGTGCGGCTGATATGAAAACAGGCATTGCTGCTTTCACTATCGCAGCAGAGCGCTTTGTCGAAAACCACCCTGAACACAAAGGCTCAATTGCTTTTTTGATCACCTCAGACGAAGAAGGCCCTTCCATTAATGGTACTGTGAAGGTGGTTGAAACCTTAGAATCTCGCAACGAAAAAATTACTTACTGTCTGGTTGGTGAGCCATCAAGCACTGACACGCTAGGCGATATCATTAAAAATGGTCGCAGAGGCTCATTGGGCGCCGTGTTAACAGTTACTGGCAAACAGGGCCATGTCGCCTATCCACATCTGGCATCCAACCCCATTCATGCAGCGACATCAGCATTGGCTGAGTTAACCGCTGCTACTTGGGACAACGGCAACGCGTATTTCCCTGCTACTTCGTTGCAGATATCTAATATAAATGGTGGAACGGGTGCGACCAACGTCATTCCCGAAACGTTAGAAGTTGTCTTTAACTTCCGTTTCTCAACGGAAACCACTGAAGCAGAACTAAAAGCTAAAACGCATGCGATATTTGACAAGCACTTTGCTGACAGCAAGGCCAGTTATGATATTCATTGGAAACTATCTGGTCAGCCGTTTTTAACGCCTGAAGGTAAGCTTGTCTCAGCATGCCAGCGTGCGATTAAATCCGTTACCGATATGGATACGACATTATCGACGTCTGGTGGCACATCAGATGGTCGTTTTATCGCACCGACAGGTGCACAGGTAGTAGAACTCGGCGTGCGTAACGCCACCATTCATCAAGTGGATGAAAAAGTAGAAGTTGATGACTTGGGTAAGTTGGCGCAAATTTATGAAGGGATTTTGGAAAATTTACTATTAGCCCCAGATGGCGAGATAACAGCACCCTAAATCGCATGGAGCATATGAACAACGCATTTCTAATCTAGCTTTTATTTTCATCAACGTCACTTTTTAGTGGCGTTTTTTTATGAACTTTTATTGATATAGGAAGTAATCAGGACGAAGTTTCGAGATAAAACCTTGTTTTATAGTGACTTTGGTTTACTTTTATGTTGCAAATGATAATAATTATTGTTAGTGTTTTCTTTCATAAAAATTTATT
>NZ_JAKDUI010000207.1 GCF_030457785.1 Psychrobacter sp.
CATTGTAAATAGTATCAATGAGTTACAATGTGGCTTATCCCGAACTGGGGTTATTTATAGGTTGCATATATTTTTATATTATTTTATCCCCCGTCATGTCGATTGCTACTATAATATGCAGTTATCGACTGCTCGCATTTGTCACATTTCTGCACTGTTTTTGTTGTTTATTTAATTGAGTTCAAATCCCTATGTCACAAGCCCAAATTGATACACTTGCATCATTATTTAACGATGCTGTCCAGACCTTACAAGCGGATGGCACACTACCTCCTGATTGGCAAAATAACAGTCAAATCACTCGCACGAAAGACCTGAGTCATGGTGATTTTGCTAGTAATATTGCACTGACTGCTGCTAAATCCGCAAAAACCAACCCACGTCAGCTTGCCGAAAAAATCGTCAATGCATTACCTGATAATAAAGACATTCGCCAAGTGGAAATCGCTGGGCCTGGGTTTATCAACGTCTTTTTGAACAGCGATGCTAAGTTTGCCGTATTGGATGATATCTTTACTTTGCAGGATCGTTTTGGTTTAAGCGAGCAGTTTGATGGACAAAAAATCCAAGTGGAGTTCGTTTCTGCCAACCCAACGTCGAGCTTGCATGTCGGTCATGGTCGCGGTGCTGCTTTTGGTATGAGCGTGGCAAATCTACTTGAAGCGATTGGCTATGATGTGACGCGTGAGTATTATGTCAATGATGCTGGTCGTCAGATGGATATTTTAGCAACCAGTACTTATCTGCGTTATCTTGAGAATAATGGTGAGCAGGTGACCTTTCCAGTGAACGGTTATCAAGGTGAGTATGTCAGCGATATCAGCGAAACACTCAAAACGCAGCATAGTGATGGCTATGTTCATAGCTTTGACGATGTGGCGAAAGATGTACCGGCAGATGCTCAGTTTGAGATAAATGCGGACGGTGAAAAAGTGCTACTGTCAGGCGATAAAGAAGCGCATATTGATGGCCTGATTGCCAATAGCAAGGCGCTATTGGGCGATGATTATGAGCTGTTTTTAAACGCTGCGCTTGATAGTATTTTGGCCGATATCAAAGATGATTTAAACGACTTTGGTGTTCGTTATGAGTGCTGGTTTAGCGAAAAATCGATTGAAAGCGAGATTGAGCCAGTGCTGCAGGTTTTAGATGAAAAAGGCTATCTATACGAAAAAGACGGCAATATTTGGTTTAAGTCCACGGACTTTGGCGATGAAAAAGACCGTGTCGTACGCCGTGCTAACGGTCAGTCCACGTATTTTGCTTCTGATATTGCTTATCATAAAAACAAATTTGATCGCGGCTTTGATAAAGTCCTTAACGTCTGGGGCGCAGACCATCATGGTTATGTCCCGCGGGTAAAAGCAGCGTTATCAGCGTTGGGTATCGATGCCGAGGACTTGGATGTGGTGCTCGTGCAGTTTGTGGCGTTGTGGCGCGGTAGCGAAAAAGTGCAGATGTCATCGCGCTCAGGCAAGTTTGTGACCTTGCGAGAGCTGCGTCAAGAAGTCGGTAATGATGCTGCTCGGTTTTACTATGTAGAGCGTAAGCCTGAAGTGCATGTTGACTTCGATTTGGAGCTTGCGAAATCACAAAGTAAAGACAATCAGGTATATTATATCCAATATGCGCATGCACGCGTTTGCCGAGTATTAGAAAAGCTAGAAAGCAGTGGATTTGTAGTAGATGACGCGCTCGGTGAGCAGCAGCAAACTTTGCTTAGCGTACCTAATGAAGACGAGCTGATTAAGTTGCTGGCAGGATATCCAGCGACGTTAATGCGTGCCGCAACAGGTTATGAGCCGCACGTATTGACCAATTACTTAAAAGAGTTGGCAGCGCTATTCCATGGCTGGTATGACAGCAATCGAATTTTGCCAGTGAGCTTGACCTCGGGTGAAAAGCCGAGCCAAGAAGAGATGGAGTTGATGCAAGCCCGTCTGCGTTTGTCGAAAGCGGTAAGACAAGTACTGTCCAATGGACTTAGTTTATTAGGGCTATCTGCACCGTCTAGTATGTAATATAACTAGATGATGGATAGCCATAATGTGATGATCGTTAGATTTAGTAGGGAGAGCCAAATCCATGTTAGCCAAAAAACCTAAAGGTGCGACTGAAAAGCGCAAAAAAAGTGGCGTATCTAGCTTATTGTGGATGTTCGTCGGAGCGGTGCTGACCTTGATGATTGGGTTGTTTATATACCTCTCGCCGTTGTTCAACTTCAGCCCTGCCGATAGCACTGCTAACAACGATGCTAACAATCAGGTGCAGCCACGTGTCGAAACTGATACCGATAATGGTGATTATGAGTTCTATGATATTTTGCCTGGTCAGGAGATGGCAACGATACCTGATGAAGATTTTGGCGAAATAGAAAATAGTCGGGTGGAGCAAAACACCGACTTTGAACCTGATGTCGTCGTAAATCAGCCAGAAAGTAGTACCTCCAACCCTGACGGTGAAACAGACAGTTTTGGAATTCCTGAAAATACGGCAATTGAACCGAACAATGGCAATGACGCTGCAACCAACAGCAGAGATAGCAGTAGTGAGATTGTCGTTGTTGAAGAGAATACCACCTACGATGGAACGACACCATCGAGTAACAGTGGTAGCAACAACGCTAGCAGCAATAACACTGGTAATTCAGCAGATGCCAATACGGCAAGTAGTCAGGCCGCTCAGCCTACAACGACTTATATTTTGCAGATAAATAGCTTTAGTGATGCTGATCAAGCTGACCGCCGCCGTGCTCAGGTAATGATGGCAGGTGTCGATGCTAGAGTGGTAAAAAACACCACGGGTAATGGATTGCCAATCTATCAAGTGATTTCACGGGCGATGAGTAACCGTCAAGCCGTGGCGACTGCTCAGCAGCGTCTACAAAACAATGGCATTGATTCTATTGTCGTTGAGCAACGTCGTTAGTTCGTGGTGTTTTGATGATTGGGTATTGATAAAAAAAAGCGTCGCAATGACGCTTTTTTTATCGGTGTTTTTTGGTAAAGTGACTGTATTCTGTTGGTGTATGATATTTCGAGTAAAACTCTATAACGTAAAAACTTCATAAAGAGTAAGGTTATGACGGTATCTGGCTCAGCACAACCTAGTGGTATCATAAAAGCATTTTTTCAAAAGTACTTCATCGATGCATTTACAGGTATGGCTTTAGGGCTGTTTGTTACCCTAATTGCCGGTCTAATTATTTCACAAATCGGTGGCTGGTTAGGTTTTCCGGCATTGGTCGCAGTCGGTAAACTGGCATCCATACTGATGGGCGCGGGTATTGGCGTCGGCATTGCTTATTATCTTAAAGCACCGACGCTAGTCATGCTCAGTTGCTTGGTCGCTGGTATGCTTGGCGCGCACTCTGCGGCGTTGATGGCAGGGACGCTGTTCACTCCGCAAGTGGGTGGTCCTGCTACTTTTGTGGCGTTACCTGGCAATCCAATAGGCGCTTACTTGGCGTCTGTGTTTGCTTATCGGGCGGGTACTTGGATCGCAGGCAAGACCAAACTTGATATTTTGTTGGTGCCGTTAGTGGTATGCGCTGTGGCTCTATTGGTTTGTGCGCTCCTGAATCCACCTATCGTCGCGGCTGTAGATGCTATTGGTCAAGGTATTCAAGCGGCGACGGAGTTGCAGCCATTGTTAATGGGTATCGTTATTGCAGTTGTGGTCGGTATCTTATTGACGTTACCCACATCCAGTGCGGCGATTTGTATTGCGATTGGGCTTGGTGGTTTGGCAGGTGGCGCAGCGGTAGTCGGTTGTGCGGCGCACATGGTTGGTTTTGCGGTTGCTAGTTTTAAGGATAACGGTATCAGTGGTATGGTGTCTCAAGGGCTTGGCACGAGCATGCTGCAAATCCCAAATGTATTAAAAAAGCCATTGATTCTATTGCCAGCGGTCATTACTAGTGCCATTGTAGGTCCGATTGCGACAGTAGGCTTTGGGCTTGCTTGTACTGCAACGGGGGCAGGTATGGGCACTGCTGGATTGGTTGGTGTTTTTGGTGTCATAGAGGCATCAGAAGGGATTATGAGTGCGACACAGCTGTGGACGGCAATTATTTTACTGATGTTCGTACTGCCAGCGGTAATTTCTGGCCTAGTCGCTTTTGTTATGCGCCGTATGGGCTGGCTGGTAGCCGGTGATATGAAGCTGCCTTAGTTGTTTATTTATTTTATAATTGAGGCGTGTTGAATTTGTTGCCCTAAACATAAAAAGCCCAACTATTTATATAGTTGGGCTTTTTATTCATCAGGTATAGCAGCAATAAATTGCCGATTGTCTGTACAGGCTCTCTTTTACGGGTCGTAACTCATTTTAATTATCACAACCTAAATGAGAATACACCTGAGCCTATATAGAATTAACGACGCACGTCTACAGGCGCTCCACCTTTTGGCCAATCTTTGTCTTTATTGGCTTTCACTGGGCGGTCTAGTTGCGTGAAGTATAGTCAGTTCACTATAAAAGAAATACAGCCCATATCATGAAACAGTTTAGGCAGATTATTCTCCATCCAGCCTTGGCGTAGAAACTTTGCTTGTGCCCATTTTTTCTCCCACTCGAGCACAGCTCTCGTCTTGCGCTCGGGCAAAGCAGTGCTTTGCTTTATCCTCGCTCAGGATTTAGATCAGGGCTATAGGGTGGCAGCCATAGAATGCGATGACCATGTCTGTTGAGCA
>NZ_JAKDUI010000208.1 GCF_030457785.1 Psychrobacter sp.
TCCCATATGAGTAATTTGTTTGTCAGTGGATTTTTGGTTAACCCAAGATATTGCAGCGCAGCATTGGCCTGTAAATTACCCATAATCGCTGTCGTGCTAGCAAGCACTCCTGAGTTAGCACAATTTCGTTCATCCGCCTCAGTATCGGCTACTATAGAACCGAATACGCAGTGATAGCAACCAGTGTTTAGTTGTGGTTCGTACAGTGCCAACTGACCTTGCATAGCGATTGCTGACGCTGATAAAAGCGGAATCTGATAGCGTACACTCATCCGATTGATAATGTCCCGAGTAGCAAAATTATCAGTACAGTCTAATAGCAAATCAGGCTTGCTTGATGCCATACCCAGTAACTCATAAGCTGTGTTCTCGCTAAATCTTGCCACTGTGGCACGGGCCGATATCAATGGATTGATCTTTTCCAACATCTGTACTGCGGTGATCGCTTTGTGCTTGCCAACATCTTCTGGCAAAAATAGCGTCTGTCGCTGTAAATTACTAACCTCAATCACATCGTCATCAATTAAGTGAATTTGCCCAACACCTGCACGTACTAGTGTCTCAGAAGCGGGGCACCCCAGCCCCCCTGCGCCTATCATCACCACACGCGATGCTTTCAAGCGTAATTGAGCATCAATATCCCAACCATCGAGCAATATTTGCCGTGCATAAGACATCAGCTCTTCGTCTAGTAGCTGCTTTGCCTCTAATGAGATTGCCATATTTAGCCCTTATCTACTGCTATTCCAAGATCTACCATTATTCCAAACTTATTTACCAACCACTCTATCTATACAAGCTTACTGCCATTGTCCTAGCGTCACACGGTCATTGTCACCGTAGTCTTTTACCGTATGAACAGATGCAAAGCCATTGTCCAAAAACAACTGCCTAACCTGTGCGCCTTGATCAAAACCGTGCTCAATGACTAACAGCCCACCTGCATGCAAGTAGGACGGTGCTTGCTGCACAATATACTCTATATCAGCAAGCCCATGATTGGGCGCACTTAACGCACTGATCGGCTCAGCGACCAGGCGGGCTAAATGCTCGTCAGACTCGTCGATATAAGGCGGGTTAGACACGATTACGTCAAACAATGGCTCTTCAACAGCCAAGCCGTCGTACCAACTACTCTGAATAAAATGGATATCAGCAACATTATTGATAGCTGCATTGTATTCCGCTACTTTTAGCGCTTCTGCAGACAAATCAACCGCGACCACCTGCCAGCGCTCGGCTGTTTTTCTCATACTTTCTTGTTGTAACTCGTAGGCCAAACTCACTGCAATACATCCTGACCCTGTGCCGAGGTCTAACAAGCGTTTCTGACCATCATTGGATGGCTGCGACTTTATCCAATTGAGGGTTTGTTCGACCAATACCTCAGTATCAGGTCTAGGTATTAAAGTATGCTCGTTGACTTTAAAATCTAGTGACCAAAATGCTTGTTGACCGGTTAAGTATGCTAAAGGCGTACCATGCTGCATTTTATGCAAGCCAACATTAAACCGGCTTAACTCATCTTCAGTAAGCTGATAATTTTCATCCGTGATTAGAAAAAATCCTGGCTTGTCGATGACATGTAACAACCAGTCGCTCAACCAAAATAATGGCACACTACCATTTACAGTATCATCATTCGCTATTTTCTGAATGTCCTGTTTGATTTGTTTGATAGTTTTTGGCGTACCAGTCATCATATCAGCTCTTATCTTTGTCATATTTATGCATTTAAAAAAGCTGCCAACGCTGTGAGCAACCTATTTAGATACCATTACTTATCAACACAGATTAACAATCTATGCTGATTTAGATAGCAATTTTTACCGTCAACTGATTCAATGCAATTTCGTTTGGTTTAGCTTATTTATCAATATCGCTGCCGTTACCACCGTTTTTAGCATCATTATATATATTGTCGTTATCCCCAATGACAATATGTTTATCGACAAAATAAATCAGTGCTAAAATTGGAATACCAATAGCAAAGGTGAAAATAAAGAAGAATGGATAACCCATGCTATCAACGATAGAACCTGAATAGCCACCCATCACCTTAGGAATCAACGTCATTAACGATGAAAAAATAGCATACTGCACAGCGGTGAAACGTATAGAAGTTAGGGCAGATAAAAAGGCAATAAAGACAGCACTGGCAAGCCCAGCCGCCAAGTTATCAAATATCACCGCCATATACATAAATGGCAAGCTTCCTGGGTTATAGGTCAAAACCACAAACAACAAGTTGGTCACACAAGCAAGAATGGCACCAATCATCATGGCATGCATGATACGAAAACGCTGCGCTAATAGACCACCCAAAAATCCACCACCGATGGACATAATCACACCCACGAGCTTCACTGCGTTCGCAATATCGGTTTTACTGAAGCCCATGTCTTGGTAAAAGACGTTTGAAATAACCCCTGCCACAATATCTGAAATACGATACAAACCAATAAGCGCCAACAGCAATAGCGCTTTTTTGCCATAACGCTTGAAGAAATCTAAGACAGGTTCAATCCAGGTCGCCATCGCAATTTCTTTTTTGACCAAGCCTGCTTGTACCGACGCATAACCGACGACTAATGCGGCTACCAAACTCACTATCAGATGTAGTGTCTCAGTAAAGAAGCTAACAAACACGCCTTCAAAGTCTGGCAGTATTTGCCCTGTTAAGATATAAGCCGCGATAAATGCCATCACTGAGAAAACAAACAACAAAACCAATCTGACATAGTCTTCACGAGTTTCCGCCACCAGCGGTGCTTTATTAATAATCTTTGGCTGATTGATAATGAAATACAACAATAACAAAGGAGCACAAGCCACCAATGCCAAAAAGTAGAATTTGACACCAGACATAACCACCATCGGTATCAAAGAAATAGTAGTATTCAACATCAAATTAATCAGCATATTGATTAAGTAAATCACACCAAAAATCAGACCTGGTATGAGTAGTAACGCTGAATAAATAAGAAATACTTTCAAATTGCCTTTCTGTTTATTGCTTTGCAAGATATCTGCCGTTGGCTCATAACTCGCAAAGGTGGTTAATATACCCAAGCTCATGACCCCAGCCATGATGTAATACGTATTTCTCCACGCTTCATAACTGTAGAAGGCCTCTGTCGAGCCAAAGAAGTCAGCTAGGTATAGAGCCCCTGCTCCGGCAACGATCATCCCTAAGCGGTAGCCAGAGACGTAAATGGAGGACAAAATAGACTGCATCGACGGCGGCGCCAGCTCGATACGATAAGCATCAATGACAATATCTTGGGTAGCAGATGAGAAGCCAAGCAAAACAGCGGCACCAGCCATATACACCAAGACATCCTCACTGACAGGATTGACCGTTGCCATCAAAAAAATAGCCAGTACGATAAGCAGCTGTGACACCACCATCCAGCTACGGCGCCTACCCAACCAGTTACTTAAAACTGGCACAGGCAGTGCATCAATTAACGGCGCCCAAATAAACTTGAATGAGTATCCCAGCGCCGCCCAGCTGAACATCGTCACCACACTACGATCGATTCCTGCTTCTCTCAACCACAACGATAAGCTCGAAAAAATAAGCAGTATGGGAATACCTGCTGAAAAACCCAAAAACAACATGATGATGACACGTGGGTCTAAGTAAGCCCTAGCAGCCTCACCCCATGATTTTTTGGCAATCGGTTGATTGGGTGGCACAGATTTGACAGGAGACATAATCACTCACTAATACTTGAGAAAAAGAACACAACCGCGCACAATTTTTATCAATCACTAATATCAATTTTTGACAATATGGACGGATAAAAATTGCTCAATGTTGGACAGACACATTCATATCAACAAAATTTAAATATGGTACTTGAGAACGTCTACCTTGACTAGATATATCTTATGATATTTTAATATCCAATCGCCTATGTCTTAAAAAGGCAAAATCACATCTGCGCTAACATTGAGCCCATGTAGAATTAGCTTACACAGCCATTGATATGCCTTCATTATCTAGCACTTCAATTATTTCACAATACAAGACTTCAATTATGAATATCGCTTTATTTGACTTTGATGGCACAATTACACACACAGATACTTTTACTAAATTTATATTATTCGCAGCGTGTAAAAGAAGAACTTATGCAGGCAGAATCGTTTTATTTCCCGCTATTATGAAATACAAATTAGGTAAGTTACAGGGTCGTGATATCCGAAAAAAGGTCTATTACTTTGCTTTTAAAGGAATGAATGAGCAACAGCTTAGAATAAAGGGCGAACAATTCTCAAAGTTGGCGATACCAAATTACCTCAGAGACACAGCATTCAAAAAAATACAATGGCATCAGCAAAGAGGAGATATAGTCGTTATTGTATCAGCCTCTCTGGATGTATACCTAAGACCATGGTGCACAGAGCATGGGTTGGATTTAATATGCTCTAAAGTTGAATCTACTGATGGTACATTGACAGGTAACTATATCCACGGAGACTGTAGTGGAATAACAAAAAAACGGTTAGTCGAACAAAGATATAATATGAGCGACTTCAATACTATATATGCTTATGGGGATACAACCGAAGATAATGAGCTGCTTAGTTTAGCCGATGAAAAGTTCTATAAATATTTCTAAATACTCATATTTCTAAATACCCTAAAACACAAACCTTCTTTATAT
>NZ_JAKDUI010000209.1 GCF_030457785.1 Psychrobacter sp.
CGTAGAGCTCTTTAATGCTCTCTACAATCTCGGTGGTGGTTTGACCCTTGGCGTAAAGGAATATGATCTTGTCATCGAGACCTGAGATACGGGTTTGATGCTTACTAACGAGTACAGGCTCAAAGCTGCCACCGCGGTCTCTTGGGGTGGAGATTTCAAGATCGCCTGTGTCACTGCGAACTGTCTTTTTAGTGTGCCCATTGCGCTTATTAGGCTTGTCTGCCTTTTCATGCTTGGGATAGCCGAGATGGTCTTCCATTTCAGCTTCAAGGGCAGTGTCGATAAAAGATTGCATGAGCTGCTTCTGGAAGTCTTTGATATCATCAAAGCTTTTCATGCTACCAGCCATTTGCTCAGCCAGTTTTTTAATGTCAGATTGAGTAGTCATTGCTTATTCTCCTGTTATTGGATTATAAGCAGTTACACACTTTTTAGGAAACTCCCGGAAAATGTAAAGGGTAATACAGAAACACCAGAGCTAAACTCTCTTGACCACAAGGCTATTGGTCAAGAGAGTTTAGAACCCCAAACTACTCGTATTATGGGGTCATGGTCGTATTTGTTTGCATGGTTGGGTGGCTGTGTGTCCATCGGTACGTTTACCGTTGGCTCAGGTCTGGTTGGTACGTTAAATTTATTACAGGTTGTTTTAGCGATTGCCATTGGTTGTACCGTCATCGGTGCTGCCTTGATGATTAATGGTCGTGCAGGCCATAAATACGGTATCCCTTTCATGGTGCAGTGTCGCTCTGCATTTGGTTTTTCTGGTAGCCGTATTCCTGCTTTAGTGCGTTCAGTACCAGCGATTGTATGGTTCGGTTTTCAAAGTTGGATTGGTGCAGGGGCTTTGAACTTAGTGTCCGATGCCTTGTTTGGTTATAGCAATCTTGTTTTGTTTTTTATCGGCTTTCAATTTTTGCAAATTGGTTTATCTGTTCTTGGTTTTCATGGTATCAAATGGCTTGAAAATATTGGCTCAATTTTTATCATTGGCTCCCTGATCTATATGTTTATTAGTGTTCTGAATAAGTATGGTGATGCCATATCCACCAATCTTATTAGTGCAGAAGGGACATGGGGCACACCTTTTTGGGGTGCGACGATGTTGTTTTTGGGTGTCTATAGCACGATGATGCTGAATGTTTCAGATTATTCTCGAGAACTAAAAGAAGAGGTTGGTCTATTCCGTCAAGTGGCTATCTATGCAAACTCAATACTGCCAGCCACTCTTTTTATGGGCTTGATCGGACTCATGGTCACCAGCGCAACGGGTGAAGTTGACCCTATTAAAGTATTTTCCAGTGCTGTCGATAACAAGCCATTACTCGTTATTACCATGCTGTTCATTGCTTTTGCTCAAGTGACGACAAATATTTTGAATAATGTTGTACCACCTGCTTATGCATTGATGGATATATTTAAGGTAAAGTATAAAACAGCGGCCGTTATTGTAGGTTTGCTGGCCTTTGCTACTTTCCCTTGGGAGCTGGTAAAGGACGAATCCGCAGCTGGTCTTAACCTGTTTATTCAAACCTATTCTGCATTTTTGGGGCCTTTATTTGCCATCTTAGTGGTTGATTATTACTTCCTTCGCAAGCAAAAACTGGATATAGATAAGCTCTATGATAAAGACGGCCCTTATAAAGGTGTCAATATGGCTGCTGTTATCGCCATGGTCGTGGGTATCGTTGTTTCCTTAACTTTTTCTAGCATTTCCTGGTATGCGAGTTTGATTCCAGCTGGTGCTACTTATTGGATATTAATGAAAAAAATGCCTGCTGCACAGCGTTTTATGTCTTAAGAGGTGATAGGCTGAAAACTGTGATTTATTAACAAAAGCCTGTATATCGATGAGATATACAGGCTTTTGTTTTAGCGCCCTAGGGCGTGCCTTCAATTCAATCGATAGTCATCTAAATGGGTTAAAAATGGCTAAATGTTGCCAAACGGCGTCAAATAGCTGACTAATATCTCGATATTATCTGCGCCATTTTTCTTGTTTGACTGCCATTTATCTTATTTTTATCACCATTTTCAAAATGAGGACACGCCCTAGTGCTGATGACGGGTATACTTTAGTGGTCTCAGTGGAGTATCACAAAACAGACGATAGCCATAGGCGTAGTTTCAACGACCACAGCGGTTGAATGCCAGTCAGTCCTTGCGTCATCTCACCGTCTTTAAGGAAGACATACGAAGGTGTCACTTGTCCCTCCCAATCAGCAAATATCTGTCCGTCTTGGTCATTCACAGTAGTAAATTCATAATCGTTTTCAGCGAGATAGCCCTGTAGTTCTTGGTTGGAGCCTGATTTGACGGCGATAGTGACCACAGGGTAGTTATTCGTTTCTGCCAGCTTGTTGATCGTAGGCGATGTCATGTTACAAATAGAGCACCAGGTACCCCAAAAATATATCAAGGTCGGTTGATCTGCACTCATACCTGCTAAATCAACACTTTGACCCTGATAATCAGTGAGCTGTAGCTGAGGGTCGGCGGGCATGACGGGTTGGCGCCACCAGTTAATCACACTATAAACGAGGATAAACACCAATCCATATAACAAGATGGTTTTGATAATTGAAAACACTTTTTGTTTTGGTGTTTTCGTTGGTTTTACCTGTTCGTCGTCGGACTGAGTCGTCATAGAGGCTGCCTTTTCGATGGCGATGTTTTCAATATGTGTTTAGGGCGTGTCTTGTGTTTTTAACTCATGTCAGATCAACTATCTTAATCAGATTATTTATCTTTATAAATGACACGCCCTTATGTGATGAAGGTGCAGGTGCTGATGAAGGCGCTAAGGTTTTTGCGCTCGACTTTGTAGCGGATCACCGATCAAGACACTGCCAGAGTTCTCTCGTCGCTCTTCTTGACTAAGCTTACTGGCAGGTATTTTTGACTTTCGTTTCCATTTCAAGCTAAACAAGTCATCTCGGCGGTCCAGCAAGTTATGCACCGAGCCTTCGTTGCGCACATGGGTCAGCTTGTCTAAATTCAAATCGGAGAAAAACACCATTTCGGTATTCGGGGTGGTTTCTGCCATGAGCGCATCATGTGGAAAGGCAAAGTCTGACGGTGAAAAAATGGACGATTGGGCATACTGAATATCCAAGCTCTCGACTTGTGGCAAGTTACCCACTGAACCACAGATCATCACATAGCATTCATTTTCAATCGCACGTGCTTGCGCACAATGGCGCACACGTAAGTAGCCGTTTTTGGTATCCGTCCAGAATGGTACGAATAAAATATCCATGTCATCAAGTGCCATCAAACGGGCAAGCTCTGGGAATTCGACATCGTAGCAAACCAGAATACCGACACGACCAGCGTCGGTATCAAAGACTTTGACCTCATCACCGCCTTCGATGACCCATGCGCTGCGCTCATGTGGGGTGATGTGAATCTTACGCTGTTCCTCGACCGTGCCGTCGCGACGGCATAGATAGCTGACATTGTATAAGGTGTCTTCTTCATCAAGCAGCGGCATGGATCCGGTGATGACGTTGACATTGTAAGTAACGGCTAGATGCGAAATCTCGTTCTTAAAACGTTCGGTATAACCCGCTAAAAAGCGAATAGCGATGTTTTGATCTGTGGACTCACAAAGCCCCATCAGCGGCGCATTAAAAAACTCTGGTAAACACGCAAAATCAGAGTTGTAATCGGCCATAATGTCGACAAAGAACTCGACTTGTTGTAGCAACTCTTCAGGTGATTCAACTTCGCGCATTTGCCACTGAATACCACCGATTCTCACTTCTGACTTGCGAGTATTAGGCTTGTAGTCTTGTGGCTCGTAATAGATATTGGCCCACTCAAGCAGTGTCGCGAAGCCTCTGGACTGGGCATCGTCTGGTAGATAGGCAGTCAAAATACGCTTGACGATAAACCCGTTTGATAACTGGAATGACAGCGCAGAGTCATGGATTTCTCTTGACTCCACTGCATCAATATAGTCTCCAGGAGATAGGTCTTGGTGATTGTGGTAATTGGGAATACGTCCACCTGCCAAGATCGCTCGGAAGTTCAATTGGCGGCACAGCTCTTTGCGTGCATCATAGAGTCTGCGACCGAGACGATAACCACGATACTCAGGGTCTATCAATGCATCTAAGCCATAAATGGCATCACCTTCGGGATCGTCTCTGATAATCTCTCTATGACCAATCAAATCATCGTAAGTATGCGGGTTGGAAAACTTGGCATAATTAACGCGCATGGAGAGCACGATACCGATGAGCTTATCGTGGTCAAATAAAGCAATTTGCCCTTCAGGGAAGGCGTCAATCAAGGTGCTGATGGTGGTTTTCGACCATGAACCACCTAGGTTGACATAGACACGATCCATCAGTTCTTTTAATTGCGGATAGTCTTTTTTCTTAATCTCAGCAATCGTCAAATGGAAGTCGTCTTGCTTTTCAATCTTGCTCATAATATTCCTGTCTATCGTTGAAATTCGCTGGTATTAGTCAACACACCCTAAGTACGAGAATGATAAAAACGGTGATAAAACGCACAGCATGGTTTTGTATGAATTTATCCTTACGTCATCATTGATACATCGTCATTAATAAGTCATCGTCAATTTAAAATAAAGTCGATAGGTTAATCATTTATCTATTTAATGCGCCCTAGTGTCAGGTGCAATCTTTAGTGCCAGAAA
>NZ_JAKDUI010000210.1 GCF_030457785.1 Psychrobacter sp.
CGTCATCAATGTTTCACAATCAATCTATATATAGCCTTTAATTGCGTTATACCCCTCTTGAGGCTATTGACAAATAGTACCATTATATTGTCCGAAATTATCGTTTACACCTTTTTATTTTGAGCGCGTTATTCCCTACTCTACGGCTATCAGATGCGACATATAGTGTCGCCTACCGTCTGTAAAAGCTCTAATCAAACATCGTGATTTGTTATAATTGGCTCATCCAATCAACCTTATACACAAAAGATACTCTGTGATCAGCAAGCACAACAGCACTTACAGACAAAATAGTACTCATAATGGTTATTACCTAGTTACTGATTATGAACTTATTTTCACTTATTTCACAATTTAACTTTGCTGTATAGTATGGTGATATATTAGAGATTCGGCTGGTTTATACATTTGAACGTGACAGTAGCTATCTACAAATACTCGACAACTCTAACGATCTAAATCATCATAAAATTCTATTTATGCCAACTGGATGCTGAGCGCCGATTTTTGGGTACGTAGCAATCGCCACTCAATGCGCCACTAATTTCAATATTGCAAATATATTGCGTATTGCATCAAAACTGATACTGTTACATCTATGATCAAAAACAAGGAACCTAGTATGGACGACAATAAAGCCAAGGCTCTCAAAGCTGCACTCGGTCAAATTGAAAAACAATTTGGTAAAAATACCATTATGCACCTAGGAGATGATGCCGCTATCCTCGATGCTGACGTGGTCTCAACAGGATCTCTTGGCTTGGATATCGCCCTTGGGGTGGGAGGCTTGCCGAAAGGTCGTATCGTTGAAATATACGGCCCAGAAAGCTCTGGTAAAACCACCATGACCCTACAGGCGATTGCAGAGTGCCAAAAACAAGGCGGAACTTGTGCCTTTATCGATGCTGAGCACGCACTAGATCCCGTTTATGCTCGTAAGCTTGGCGTGGTGACTGATGACCTTTTACTCTCCCAGCCTGACAATGGGGAGCAAGCACTTGAGATTACTGATATGTTAGTACGCTCAGGGGCAGTCGATATGATCGTCGTCGACTCAGTTGCTGCTTTGACACCACGTGCAGAGATCGAAGGTGAAATGGGCGACTCGCATATGGGCTTACAAGCGCGCCTGATGAGCCAAGCACTACGTAAAATCACTGGTAATGCCAAGCGCTCGAACTGTATGGTGGTCTTTATTAACCAAATTCGTATGAAGATCGGTGTGATGTTTGGTAGCCCTGAGACCACAACTGGTGGTAACGCGCTCAAATTCTATGCCTCAGTGCGCATGGATATCCGCCGTATTGGTTCGGTTAAGAATGGTGACGAAGTCATCGGTAACCAAACCCGTGTCAAAGTCATTAAAAATAAAATGGCGCCGCCATTCCGCCAAGCTGAGTTTGAAATCACCTATGGCGCTGGTACCAATCATTTGGCCGAAGTCATTGATTTGGGTGTTGAGATTGGCGCAGTTGGTAAGGCTGGCTCTTGGTATAGTTATGGCGATGAAAAAATCGGTCAAGGCAAAGCAAACTCTGTGCTATTCTTGAAAGAAAATCCTGCCATAGCCAAAGAAATCGAAGATAAAATCCGTGAAGAAAAACTCGGCTTGAAAAAAGACAGCGAAGCCGCAGACACCGAAAAATCTGATAAAAAACTGGCTGCAGAGCCTGTAAAATAACGATGTAACCGTTATACCTAATCGTGATTTATTATGGAAATTAAAACCTTATCTGAAATACTTGCTGAGTCGGATGCCGACTCAGCGAGCAACTCTCCTGCTCAACTCAAAAAGTCTTCCAAGGCTAATAAGCACGCTTCTGACAAACCAAATAAGCAGCACGAAAAAACAAACGCTGTAGCTAAAGAGCAGCCTATATATAACGACGGCTCTATTGATACAAAATCGAAAAACTCGTCTGCATCTAATAATCAAACAACATCCAAGCCGAAAAGACGTAAAAAACGAAAAAAAACTTTTCATCCAGCAGCGAATTTTACCGCTGATAATAATGACACACCTACTTATAAGCCGCCTGAGGCTCAAAACATCAAAGAAATGCTCGCAGAAGTTAAGCAAAATATTCATGGTGTTCATGGAGATAGCGACAATCAGGCTACTCTTGCCGTAACCAGTAGCCAGCAAGATCCAGAAACGTCGAAATCCTCATCCAAACCAACGATCGATGATGATGCAAGCAGCAGCGACAACTTGCCTAATGATAACTTACCTGCAGCCCTAAAAGCCTATTTGCGCACCCCTGAGCAAAGACAAGCAGAAATAGATGCCATCAAGGCAGAAAGCCGTCTACGTTGGCTAGCTTTTTATTATCTATCACGCCGCGAGTATGGCAGGGATGAGCTAAAACAAAAACTCGTCGATAAAAAACAAGACCCAATAAAAATTGACGCCTTACTCGATGAGTTTGCAGAAAAGGGCTATCAAAGCGACTACCGTACTACCTTGATGCTAATCCGGGAAAATATCCGCAAAGGACGTGGACGTGGACGTATAAAGCAGGAGTTCTATCGTAAGAAGATAGCCATGCCTAGCAACATCGACGAGTTGATCGACATGGCAAATACGGAAGCTGATGAGTTTAGTGAGTTTGTAGACGACAGCGAGGACAATTTAGTCGAAGGCGTCGATTGGCTTAAGCTAGCGGTCACAGCACGCACAAAAAAATACGGTGATGACATCCCTATCGAAGCAAAAGACAAAGCGCGCCAACTACGGTTTTTACAGTATAGAGGCTTTCAAAGTGACATCTGTTTTGCAGCTCTCAACCACACATTGGGGACACTAGATGAGCGTTTTTAATCACCGTTTACTTGTCAAAAACACTCGTCTATACATAAAGCAAGAAGGCGTGGTGGCATATTACTAGCACTTCATTTTAAGGTGGTGTGTCAAAAAGTATGCTGATTAAAACTTGAACAATTTTTGAAGCCTTGAAAGCCCTATAGAATCAGAGAACTTAGCATAGATTTCTTATTGACTTCTATCGCCAGCATACTTTTTAGAACACCACCCATTTTAATAGCACTCTTTACTAGCACCCTTACTAGGGTCCCAGTTTAATAATATCCCAGCACTTTCCACCAGAGCAAACCAGCACCGATCCAAATCACCAGATTTACCACGCTCATGATGGCCCCAATGCCCCACCACTCTTTTAAAGTCACAAATCCTGAGTTAAAGATGACTGGCGCAGTACCCGTTGCATAATGGGTAAGCGTCATCATGATGTTGCCCGCAGCGGCCAAGATAAGCGCGTATAACATCGGCGGCGCACCCAAGCTCAGCCCTACCGCATAAAACGCGGCAAATAATGCAGTGATGTGAGCGGTGGTACTCGCAAAGAAATAATGAATATACAGATACACTAAAGTTAGAATCGATACGGCGCCTATCCAGCCAACTCCTGTCGTGCCAATCACTGACTCAATGTTGCCAGCAAACCAACCAATCAAACCCAGCTCGTTCAGGTAGGCCGCCATCATAATGAGTGCCCCAAACCAAACAATGGTATCCCATGCTGATTTTTCTTTGAGAATATCGTCCCAAGTCAGAACACCCGTTAGTATCAAGGTCGTCAAACCAATAAATGCGGTAGTGGTCGCATTGACGCTAAATTGATCACCCAAGATAAGCGCTGGGATATTTGCCCACAATAGGAGCATCAATGCAAACACACCGAGCATAATTTTTTCGTGGGTGCTGATTTTTCCCATTTCTGACAAGTTGTCTTTTGCAAAACCCTTCGCATCAGGCGTGACCTTGACATCAGGCGGATAAATCATATAAATCACTACAGGCATCACAATCAAACACAGTATGCCAGGCACAAACATCGCTACCGCCCAAGTCGTCCATGACAGCTGAATATCACTACCCGTGGCTTTGTTGACCAGCTCTACCACCAACGGGTTGGGCGCGGTAGCTGTAATAAACATACCAGATGTGATGGGGTTGGCGTGATAGTTGACCATCGCCAGATAGCGACCCATCTTATTTTGAGTACCTTCTTCAGGTGTTGAATGAAAACTTTGAGCGATGGATTTCATGATCGGATGGATGATACCGCCACCACGCGCCGTATTAGATGGCGTAATGGGCGCTATCATTAGCTCAGCTGCCGTTAAAGAATACGCCACGCCGATGGTTTTTTTGCCAAAAATAGAAATGAAGTAATAGGCAATACGTCGACCAAGACCTGTTTTAATAAGGCCGCGCGATATCATAACAGCAATACCGATCAGCCATATCAGTGGGCTCGAGTAACTAGAAAGCGCATCACTGATTGCCTGTTTTGGACTGTCACTGGTGACACCCGTCAATGCCACCAGCGTGACAGCAATAATAGCTATTGCCCCGATGGGCAGCACTTTGCCGATGATCGCGACAATGGTGGCGATAAACAACGCCAACATATGCCAAGCGTCTGGGGTAACACCTGTAGGCACAGGAATAACAAACCAAATAATAAGACCCACTAATATAGCAATAGCGGTTTGAAGCGGCTTAAACGGCATAGGTAAGTATCCTTATAAAGGAGGCTTTTGAAATTACACAGCTAAACAACTAATCAGCCATATCATCTGTGACGTCATCAAGATAATCATCGCGATAAGAAAACTGAGTGGACTATATGAATATATTA
>NZ_JAKDUI010000211.1 GCF_030457785.1 Psychrobacter sp.
TTCCAATTTATTCCAACCATGGCAATTATTATGAATGACGATACCAATTTGAATACGGATAACCACAGTTCAGAAAAAGAGCAGTTTGAACAAGCTGCCTTACATTACCACGAGTTTCCGCGCCCAGGTAAAATCTCAGTTACTCCTATTAAACAGTTGGCTAACCAACGTGATTTGGCACTGGCCTACTCGCCAGGTGTTGCCGTTCCATGTCTTGAAATCGAAAAAGACCCAAAACTTGCTGCTAAATACACTGCACGCAACAACTTGGTCGGCGTGATTACCAATGGTACTGCAGTATTAGGTTTGGGTAATATTGGACCACTGGCGTCTAAGCCAGTAATGGAAGGTAAAGGCGTACTATTCAAGAAGTTTGCTGGTATCGACGTTTTTGATATTGAAATCGCCCAAAACGACCCTGATAAATTCATCGAAGCAGTAGCATCTCTGGAGCCAACCTTTGGTGGTATCAACTTAGAAGACATCAAAGCCCCTGAGTGCTTCAAAATCGAGCGTGAATTGCGCGATCGCATGAACATTCCAGTATTCCATGATGATCAGCATGGTACCTCTATCATTGTCGCCGCCGCTATGCTCAATGCTTTATTGATTACCGGTAAAAAAATTGAAGAACTCACAGTGGTTTGTTCTGGCGCTGGTGCTGCTGCCATTTCTTGCCTAGATATTATCTGTGCGCTTGGTATCAATAAAAATAACATCATCGTATCGGATTCACGCGGTATCATCAGCACCAGTCGTGAAAACCTAGATGAAACCAAACAGCGCTATGCACGTGAGACTACGGCCACCTCTATCGAAGAAGTCATGGACGGTGTCGACATGTTCCTAGGGCTATCTATGCCCGGCACATTAACCGAAGATATGGTTAGCCGTATGGCAAAAGACCCTATCATCTTCGCACTTGCTAACCCAACCCCTGAAATCATGCCTGAACTGGCACACTCTGTCCGTCCAGACGTCATCATGGCAACCGGTCGCTCAGACTATCCTAACCAAGTAAACAACGCACTTTGTTTCCCATATATCTTCCGTGGTGCTTTAGATGTAGGTGCCACTACAGTAAACGAAGAAATGAAAATTGCTTGTGTAAAAGCAATCGCTGCGATGGCTCATGTCGAAGCAACACCAACCAGCAACATTAACAACCTGACAAAGGTCAAAAGATTTGGACGCGACTACTTGATTCCTGGTCCTTTGGAGCCAAACCTAATCATCGAGATCGCTTCGGCAGTTGCCAAAGCAGCCATGGACTCTGGCGTGGCTACATTGCCTATCGCTGATATGAATGCCTATCGTCAGAGCTTGTCTGAGTTTGTCTATAACTCAGCATTCGTCATGAAACCAATCTTTGCTCGTGCCAAATCAGCACCAAAACGCATTGTGTACTGTGAAGGCGAAGACAAAAACGTCCTATTAGCTGTGCAAGTCGTGGTAGATGAAGCACTTGCTCAACCAATTTTAGTGGGTCGCCCAGCCATCATTGCAGATAATATTGACAAGCTGGGTTTACGTCTAAAAGATGGAGAAAACATCACTATTGTTAATCAAGATGATGATCCGCGTTATAAAGACTACTGGCAGGGCTACTACGAGAAAAATAAGCGCCGCGGTGTGAGTATTGAGCTTGCCCGTCGTGACGTGCGCCGCAAAACCACATTGATCGGTTCGTTGTTAGTCGATAACGGTGATGCTGATGGCATGGTTTGTGGTACATTCGGCCATTATCAATTGCACTTAGATTATGTCCAAAGTGTCATCGATAAAAAAGAAGGTGTGAGTGACTTTTACGCCATGAATGCTGTACTGATGCAAGATCGCAATATCTTTATTGCTGATACATACATTCATGAAGACCCAACTGCTGAACAGCTAGCAGAAATGACCGTTTTAGCAGTTGAACAATTGCATCGTTTCGGCATTACCCCACGTGTTGCCCTGGTATCACACTCTAACTTCGGTACATCAAATCGCGAAAGTGCCGTGAAGATGCGTAAAGTATATCAAATCTTAACTGATATGAACGTCGACTTTGAGTTTGATGGTGAAATGCAAGGTGATGCCGCATTGAATGAAATTATTCGTTCAAATGATATGCCGTCAAGCCCACTGAAAGGCTCTGCAAACTTGCTTATCTTACCTACCCTAGATGCATCAAACATTGCCTTCAACCTACTAAAAACAGCGACAAACAGTGCTTCTATCGGTCCTATCCTATTGGGTTCGAGCAAGCCTGTGCACATCTTGACACCATCTGCAACAGCTCGCCGCGTCGTCAACATGACCGCTCTCGCTGTCACAGAAGCTCAAGATTTAGCCAACGCTGAGTAGTAACCACAGCGATCAGTAGCGCGCAATAAGCTATTTATAGCGCGTCTCTGTTATACTAAAACCAGTCAACGTCTTAAATGCGTTGGCTGGTTTTTTTGTTGATCATAAAAGGCTGTAACGAAATTTCATTCGTTAGTTATCATAACTTGCTCTATAAAAGAGGTTTTTATGCAAATTTACCTCGTCGGTGGTGCGGTACGCGACCAACTCTTAGATCGTCCGATCAAAGACACGGATTACGTCGTCGTGGGTGCGACGGTTGAAGATATGCTGAATGCTGGGTTTCAGCAAGTCGGTGCCGACTTCCCTGTGTTTTTGCACCCGACTACTCATGACGAGTATGCATTGGCACGTACCGAACGCAAACAAGGCGTTGGTTATCAAGGATTTAGTGTGCATGCAAGCCCTGATGTGACCCTGCGTGAGGACTTACAGCGTCGCGACCTAACCGTCAATGCGATGGCAATAGAAGTGACGAGTTTGACCGATCACACGCCCATCAGCGGTGAAGTAATCGATTATTATGGCGGGCTTACCGACCTTGCCGATAAAGTTTTGCGTCACGTTTCTAGTGCTTTCAGCGAAGACCCTTTGCGTGTACTACGCACGGTACGATTTTTTGCTCGCTATTATGACTTAGGTTTTGCCATCGCTGATGAGACCATGATATTGATGAGACAATTAGTCGAATCAGGTGAGCTAAACCACTTAAGTAGCGAGCGTATTTGGCAAGAGTCTAGCCGCGCTACCATGCAGTTGTCCCCTCATATCTACTGGCAGGAACTGTTTAAGATTGATGCCCTCAAAGATTATATTGCACCTTTACATCAAGCTTGGCATGATGGTCATATACGAGAGACGGTGCAGACAGCGCTGTACTTCGCAGGTCAGATGCAGCTAAACCTATCGCAACGCTGGGCGCTACTGCTGGCCAGCCTTAACGGCGATCTATTCAATCAGAGTCACAATGATGCACAGGTTAATGAGTCAAACTGTGACTATTCAAAGCTGATAAAAAATATCAGTCAAATTGGAAATACAGCCAAAGTACCAAAAGCACAGACTCAATTTGCCAGTTTATTCGTACAACAGGCTAAAAAATTAAGCACCATAGATACTTTGAATGCGGCTGACAAGATTGACCTCATACAAGCTTCCGGCGCTCATAAAGCACCTGAAAAAATATCGCAATTACTGGTATGCAATCAAGTATTTCAACTGGCTGTTCAGCACCGACAGATGATGCTGGCTTTAAATAGCTTCCACGCTATCGGTATGGACGATATTGAACCAAACCTCCGAGGTCCTGCTATTGGTGAAGCGCTGCGACAGTCCAGAATTAAGCACTTAGAGAAAAACGATATATCTTAACCAACCTTCTTGGAGCCTACAGCATATATCCTATATGAACTTAGACACCCCTTCTACTCAGCAAGCGAATAATAATGCCAACTCACCAGTGATGCTAGTCACTGGCAGCGCAAAACGTATCGGTGCTGCTATCGTTACGGCCGCACACCAACAAGGCTATCGCGTGATTATTCACTGCCATCAAAGCAAACAAGAAGCAGAGGCTCTCGCGGCACAGCTGAATCAAGCACGCGCTGCTAGCGCTACCGTTATCATTGCTGACTTAACGTTGGTCAATGAGAGTAACCGTCTAAATGACTTCGTTGAACGTATTATGAGCTGCTTCGGCCGACTAGATGCACTGATACATAATGCTTCACGATTTTATCCAAGCCCCTTCGGCAGCATCGATCATACACAGTGGGATGAGTTGTTTTTGACCAATGCCAAAGCACCGCTATTATTAAGCCAAGCGCTTTTGCCTCATTTGATAAAAACTCAGGGCTGCATTATCAGCTTGTTAGATATTCATGCGCAGGATAGACCATTCAAAAATTATACTGTCTATAATATGGCAAAGGCCGCTCACCGTATGATGGTGCAGTCCTTAGCACTAGAAGTAGCGCCAGAGGTGCGGGTCAATGGCGTTGCTCCAGGTGTTAACATATTGCCACCAGTAGATAGCGATCAGGCGATGGATGCGCAGCAACAACAAAGTATCGTAAATTCTATTCCCCTACAGCGAATCGGCACCCCTAAGGAAATCGCTCACAGTACGCTTTATTTAGCACAGGCAAGCTACATCACTGGTGAAGTAATCAATGTAGATGGCGGACGTCGTTTGACACTAGCTGGTGACCATTATTAAAAAATAATCAGATATGATGTATTACTTGGTATCTTTTACTTGAAAATTTTAAAAATTGATGTATTATAATCCGTCTAACGTTAGGGCC
>NZ_JAKDUI010000212.1 GCF_030457785.1 Psychrobacter sp.
TGCTACATTGAGAGGCGTGAGTCACAACTTTGCTATAGTAGCGACACAAGCATTATCATATGTTTTGCTTTTATATGAAACTGTCATAAATAGCATTTGATTCACGACATCTGATTCATCAGTTAACAAGGTCAGTGTAATAATGCAGCAAGCAATAAATAAGTCTGAATTCATTAGTAATTTAAGTACGAACTGTGACAATTTGACTGATACAGTGGTCGATGATGCAGTGCGAGAAATATTAAACTTGATGACTCATACTTTGGCCAATGATGGTCGAGTAGAGGTTCGTGGTTTTGGAAGCTTCTGTTTACATCATCGCCATGCTCGTATGGGGCGTAATCCCAAAACAGGAGAGAGCGTACCAGTCCCTGCTAAAGCCATCCCGCATTTCAAACCAGGTAAAGCCTTACGAGAAGCCGTCAACGATACGGTGATGAGAGGTTAACTGTGGTCACTGAGCCATACATAGCTAGTTGAGAACAGGTTTTTAAAAAGCACGTTTTTTTATTCCTATCATAAAATACCATTTACAAGATAAACGACATTTCAAACCGAGGTACATGTCCCATGCGAGTTTTATTATTAATTTTGCTATTCGTAAGCTTCGCTTATGCACTTGGGTTGGTGTTGACTAACAACACGGAAGTTGGTGTAAATTTATTGTTTTCTCAAGCACCTACAATGAACTTAGGACTGATGCTCATACTATGCATGATACTTGGTATCGTCATTGGTATTTTATTAGCATTACTCATTTTCCGTGTTTTGCAGAATAAATGGGAAATCTCACGTCTACAAAAGGCAAATGCTGATCTACAAGATCAGTTGACGCAAGCCAATATTGTTATCGACCGTCAAGCAAACGCACCTGCGGCAACGGGTACGGTTGATGGAACTAAAACAGCCAATGTGCAGAAAGGAAGTGCGGATAAAGGCACGACGCTCATTAAGTAGTTTATAGACTGTAGCTATGGAGCACACAAGGCTTTATGGCTTACAGTATGTTAATAATCTCGATACTAATATGGCAAAACCATGAATGATATAGTTAACTCCCCAGTCATTGTTGCGTTAGATAATATGACTCTGGATGCAGCGCTAGCGTTAGCGGACCAGCTAGATCCAACGCTCTGCCGATTAAAAGTGGGTAAAGAGCTTTTCACCCGTTGTGGACCTGAGATAGTCAAAGCATTACATCAACGCCAATTTCAGGTATTTTTAGATCTTAAGTTTCATGATATCCCAAATACCACGGCACAGGCCGTCATAGCGGCGGCTGAGCTTGGTGTATGGATGGTTAATGTCCATGCTAGCGCAGGATTAGAGGCCATGTCATTAGCAAAACAGCGCTTGGTTGATGGTGATTTTGAAACGCTATTAATCGCTGTTACCGTGCTAACCTCTATGGATAATCAGTCCTTGATACAGACAGGTATCACTGATGGCCTAGACGCACAAGTGGGCCGTTTAGCACAGTTAACCAAGCAGTCAGGCTTGGATGGCGTTGTATGCTCAGCACAAGAAGCAAAAACACTCAAAGCATTGTGTGGTCAGGATTTTAAGTTAATAACGCCTGGTATTCGCTTACCGGAAGACAGCTCTGACGACCAAAAGCGCATTTGTACGCCGAAACAGGCGTTATATGATGGCTCTGATTATTTAGTGATTGGTCGTTCAATCACCCAGTCATTAGATCCTGCTGTTAAACTGCAAACGATACTTAACAGCATCTGAAGTGAGTAAGATGGCATAATAGAAAAGACAGCTTACAACGCTGTCTTTTCTGGTTTTATCAGCAGCTAAAAAGTCGTTATACTGATGGATGTATTCCATGCAATTATTAAATAATATTGGACGATATGAAATTACAGATATTAAGTGACTTACATATTGATAGTTACGCACGTCAGTCACATCCTATAGGCCATATTCCTAAAACTGATGCAGACCTAGTATTAGTGGCTGGAGATACGGCTAATAGCGATAGGGGTATGCCATGGCTACAAGAACAAGCTGCTCGTTTACAAGTGCCTCTGATTACGATCGCGGGAAATCATGAGTATTTCAACGAAGATGTACTGCATTTTGATAAAACATTGGCCACTTGGGATAATTACAACACTAACTTACAGCAAGGCTTGAGAGTGCTGCAGTGTCAGTGTTTTGATATAGGCGATGTGCGTATTTTAGGCTGCACCCTATGGACAGATTATCAATATCAAGCCAATGAGGAGACGATGGTGGCTGCTCAGGCACTCATGCGTGACTATAAGCAAATTTATGCTGGTAGAGAGTTTTTTTCTCCAGAAGTATCAAAGCAAATTCATGCTGAACAGCGTCAGTGGTTGCGGCAGGCGTTGATGACAGCTAAGGCGCTGGGGAAAAAAACCATTGTAATGAGTCATCATAGCGTTAGCCCTTTATCGGTATCGGAGAAGTATGCCGAACTGCCGAGCAACGCTGCTTTTGTTAGTGATTTGTCAGGTTGGATGCATGAAAGCTGGGCGCCCACTCTTTGGATACACGGCCATACGCATGAAGCCTTTGATTACCGTATCGGTAATACGCGAGTGATCGTAAATCCGCGCGCATATCCTAATGAAGTAAGCAGTACGGATATTGCCTTTGCATGGGACAGAGTAATCGAGCTAGATTAAGATTTAGTAATCGCTAAAGTTGCATATATAGCCGTAGCCTATATTGCAATTTAATTTATATTTTGTTCATTCCTAGCAAAAAATCTGATACGCTTGTCAGCATGAGCAAACATCAAACAAACGACCCATCTAAACAATCTACTGAAAAGTTGGCAAGTCACATACCCACTGCACCTGCACCGTCACACCTGCCTGAAAGTATGATTTCCTCAGTGAGCTTATTGCCTGATAATAAGCGGCTGATTTTATTTACTCGTCATTCTTTACGCGAACGTTCAGATGGTAACGGCTTTGCTAGTGAACAGTTACCATTGACACCTAAAGGTCGTGTATTGGCGCAATCTTGGGGTCGTTGGTTGGCAGGACATCTGCCGTATTCGCTCGATGTTGATAGCATCTCTAGTCCGATCAGTCGCTGTATTGATACTGCACATTTGATGCAAGCAGGAGCAGGATTGCGACGTGATGTTGCCCATCAATCATTGTTAGTTGAACCAGGTAGCTTAGTTACTGAGCCAGAGATAGCCAACCCTATATTTAAAGAGATTGGTGTTCTAAACTTTATCAACCGCTTCTTGCGAGGCAATCTTGAAGGTACCAAGAATTGCTATCAAGGCGGCATCGATATTTTGTCCTTGTTTTATCAGAATCAACCCCAGCAAGGTCATTTAATGCTTGCTGTTAGTCACGATACGCTGTTGTCAGCTTTTTTGGCTGTGATGTTTGATATCATTGACATTGACTGGAATGACTGGCCAAAAATGATGGAAGGGGTCTTTTTGTGGTTTGACGACAATCCCTTTGAGCAGGCGAACGCGCATTTTATTTGGCGGGGCGAGATATATATTCGACCAGTCAGCGATTTGCTAGAGGGCTATCGTGCGTCTGGATTTCCTACCGATAAGCTATTGTTACCACCTGATGTGAAGTGGCGGTAGTATCTAATCTACAGATTCTCTAATCTACAGTGCTTAGTTGTCTCCGGAGTAATGGTCTTTACTATTGCAACAAGCATATGAGACAAGCAGATGAAGCAAGCATAAAAAATGCAACAGGCATAAAAAAGCCTTGTCCTAGTGTTCAAACCAGTAACAAGGCTTCATTCATCACGCGCTAGAGGCGAGATGCGGTCTAAACGCTATCAATCTTAAGCTTGTAGGCCTTTGATTGCTTTGTTTAGGCGGCTCTTACGACGAGCAGCTTTATTCTTATGAATAATACCCTTGTCAGCCATACGATCAATAACTGGAACCGCTTTTTTGTATGCAACAGTCGCTGCATCATAATCATTTGCTGCGATAGCCGCATCAACACGTTTTAAGTAAGTACGAACCATAGAGCGTTGTGACGCAGAGTTCTGACGACGTTTGGTGTTTTGACGGGCGCGTTTACGAGCTTGTGCAGTATTAGCCACGCGTATCTCCTTGATAAAGACAGATAAAAATATGAATGTTGATTGCAATAATGGGTTTAACAATCATCGGTGACGAGCAGCCGTCTCGTCAAATATGATGTCGATGTCTTCTAATACTAGATGAACCAATATTAATGCGACATCGCAAGCGTCAGGACGATTTGGAATAATTAAACAGTCTTGACCTGTAAAGCGGGTTATCTTAGCAAATTATTGCGCTTAGGACAATATATTTGATGGTTAATGCTCAAAGAAGTGATGCTGGTTGATGGCTTTTGTGTGTATTGATGTATCTAAGACACTATAGGTCTCCTATTTAAGCCAATAGTTGATAAAATCGCTTACAATTATTTTGGTATAATTCTTTGAATTATTCGCTATATTGGCTACGACAATTGAGCAATAGGCAATAATATAGCTGGCTTCAGTTATAAGTCAGTTCCAAGACAGAAGTCAGGTATAGACAGTTTCTTTTACTATTAGTTTTTTTTAATATGATATAAATGGATAAGGTATGCAGCGAAAAGCAATTGTGATTGGTGCGACAGGATTGGTTGGGCAGCATCTTGT
>NZ_JAKDUI010000213.1 GCF_030457785.1 Psychrobacter sp.
TGGCATTTTCATCAGTATAAGTCTTCTGTGAGAACAAATATATAAAATATAACTAAAAGTAATTAATTTAAGTTAATTTAATTACTTTTAGTTATATTTTCGCTGTTGGCCGATAAAAACCCTGCATTAGCCTGCAAGTAATTAATGGTAGCGCTGTCATTTATAATCGGCTGTCATTTACAACCAACAGAATAGTCATGACCGAAGTAGAGTGAGTTTTTATGAGCGCAGGACAGCGAAAAAAACGAGCTGCTGGCTTGTTGACGCGTTTGGGCTAGGGCTACTTTATATTGCAGGAATGTTTGCACCTTAGCCAATCGCAAATCAAATGGTAAGCCGGTAATGTGAAAATTCCGGATTAACGCCGACTGAGTGCGTCAGTGGCTTTGACGACGTCGATATTATGTCCTGTCCAACGTTCAAAGCTCAGCGCTGCTTGACCAATGAGCATGCCATAACCATCGGAGGTTTGTGCACCACGTTTAGAAAAATGCTGCAAAAATGGCAGGGTGCGTCCATACATCATGTCATAAGCATACTGAGCCTGTAAGTCATCAGCCAGCGGTAAGGTATCGCCTGACAACCCGATAGAGGTAGCGTTGATGATGATATCGAACTGGCCAGATAGTTCGCTCGTTGCACAGGTATCGATGTGATGTTGATCAATCGTATCACTCGCTGTGCCTAATTCTTTGACGAGGTCTGTCGCCTTGCTCAGTGTGCGATTGGCGATGGTTAGAGAGCTGATATCGGCTCGTAGCAATGGTAATATCACACCGCGCGCTGCACCGCCAGCACCGATGAGCGCTACCCGTGCTCCTGCCAGCGGCCAGTCCAAGCTGGTGATGTGATTTACCAAACCTTGTCCATCCGTATTGTCACCGTATATGGCTTCGGCGATTGGTGTGCCACTATCTATCAGCGTTTTATTTAATGATAGGGTGTTGACTGCACCTGCGACCTTGGCGTGCTCGGACAACCCACCACGTGCTGCACAGCAATCGTAAGCGATTTGCTTGAATGGTACAGTAACGTTGGCACCCACGCCGCCGCCATTAAAAAACGCCTCAATCACTGCGGTAAAACTGCTCGCATCATCAGGGCAGTACTGCCGCCGATAACTGATGTCACTCCCTGACTGTGTGGCGAACTGTGCATGAATTTCAGGAGATTTGCTGTGGGCAATGGGATTGCCGATAACGATATAGTGTTGGGTCATAAAAGTTCCGCTAGCAAAAGTAAGCAAAAAATAGGCGAAGTAGGCGAGAAAGAGGCGATAAAGAACAAACGTTAAATATTAATGATAAGCTAAATATCAACGATAAAAGGTGACTACAAGTAGTGATAATCCATTTATCATAAATTATAACGCCAATATTCACAAACTCAGTAAAGGGTTCATCAACCGTTCGTTTCCCTGTAGGTTTTGTGGCGCTGATGCTTTAACAAATCTGCACTCCATGGGAGTGTTGTCCGTAACGTAAAGAGTGGTCAAGTGTTCAAGAGTTGGGTAAAATAGTGGACATAGAAAATCTTTGCCAATCGGCTTTAGTGGCTGCTTGTGATTGTGTAATGATACAGGCGTGTCACCGATTGTCAGCTCTATGGTTCATTAGGGCGGCTTGGAGATTCAACCAAAGAATTGAAGTCATCACCTAGCCTTGTAAGCCTTGTTTTGACAACGCTTTATTCGTTATCAGTGGCATAGCCGCCCAATCGTTGATACTATTTTGATATAAATATAAAAGTGTGAGTAAATTGCCCATGTGGAATAATAACCTACAGACCCTTTTGGTCGGTATGATGATGGCTGTTGGTGTGTCGTTGACTGGCTGTACTAGCAACAACGACGCCGAAAACCAAGACGCCAGTACAGACAATAGTGAACAGACAGTCGCTGCAGCCCCAGTCGAAGATAGCGCAGTAACCGAAGGTGACCTCGATGGTGCAACTGCACAGCAAGGCACGCCTGTAACGTATGATGTCTCGACATGGGGGAGCGAGTCAGTAGAGTCAGTCAACGTCGACGAACTAGAAGCTATCCAATCAAGCTTCGGTGAAGTGTTGAGCAGTGATGAAAACAGCTTAGACTACGCTAGCAGTCCGGCGACCAAATATCGCTTTATGCAGACTGACGCGCCATATCTAGATATTGTCGACTCCGAAAAATATCTTGAGTTTGGTTGGTATTATGCCAATCCTACCGACTCTGATGCAGAAAAAGAGCAAAGCCTCAATCATGCACAAAAAGCCTATAATGTGGCACAACAGCTGATGGGTGACGAAGGTGGTAAGCTGGTCGCTGATATGCTCAATGGTCAAATTGTCAAAGACAAGGTCCTCGGTGGTCAACAAGTTGAACTAGCAAAATGTGAGTTTTATAGCTGTATGTTGATCATCAATAAGGCAGAATCGCAAACAGACACTGACAACAGCTAAAGGGTATCTGATGTGTAGTGCTATACCATCTGCAACGACTAGCCCTATACCGCCCAGCTGCTGGATATGTCTAGAGTCATCAGACGATACGACAGATACCGAGGCAGATACCACGGACGCCACTCTGTCCTTAGATAGTCGCGGGCTGGCGTATGCTGATGGATTTTTTACCACCATGGGTGTCATCGATGGGTTGATACTGTGGCCAGAACATCATCTACAGCGGCTCATCTCTCATGCGCAGGCGCTGCAGCTCGCGTTAGATAGCCAAGGTCTATTGACTAGATTGCAATGGTATGCCAAGCAACTAGGGCAAGGCATGCTCAAGGTAGTGGTGACCCGATCACCGCAATCGGTACGCGGCTATGCCTATGCCCCAAACGAGACTGGTAGCGCTTGCGAGGTTTGGCTCAAATCCTCTGCGATGACGGTTGCAACGGCTGAATCGTTGGCGCTACCAAATGAGCATTCAGTTCCTTTACAGCCCAGTAGTTCTGCCGTCTGCCTGTCTGCGCAGCTCGCCTGTCTGCCTCCATCTTTGGCAGGACTCAAAAGCCTCAATCGCCTTGATACGGTACTCGCCAGTGGTGAGCTACAACGCATCAAGTCACAGTCGGTGGCAAATCAAGCATTAAATACCCCATCATCAGTCAATGCTCAAGATAGCAATACCCAAGAGGCAGTTACTCAAACTGCTGCTCAGTTGAATATCGGTGAAGGTCTGCTACGTGATATGAGCGGACACTGGGTTGAGGGAACGATGAGTAATGTGTTTTATCAATTATTAGACACACCGTCATCGAATTCTAAAAACTTTATCAATGGCAATCAAACCAGTCGAAACTACCTAACCACTGGTCAGTGGTACACGCCTTCTATGGCACAATCAGGTGTCGCGGGTGTTATGCGACAGGTGATTATCGATGCATTGTCTAGGACAGAATATCCAGTCGTCATCAGGTCGTTACAAGACGAGGATTTGCCCAACATCAGCAAAATATTTTTTTGTAATGCGCTGCGAGGCATCATGCCAATGAATAGCTTGACGTTATTATCGGGTGAGGTTGTGAGGTTGTGAGGTTTGAATAGCCGTCGCATATCAGCCAAATAAAACAATCTACTTTATTCCAAAAGTATTAAACTTAGTGTCGATGAAGTCATCTGGATATAGAACGATGTCTTCGCCTCTATACATTTCTCGCGCTTTTAGTAGAGCCGTTTCACTATCTTCTGCAACTACTTCTACAAGAGCACTCATCGTTTCGACTATTTCTATTTGATAAGTATTCAAATCGCCTTTCTTTGTCATAACTATTCTCAACGATTAGAAATTGTCATATTCAAAACCTGTTTTTTTACCTACGCTAGATAGATTAGCAAAAGCGCTCAAAAGAAGTGATCGTCTTTTGTTACGTGGCTTTGTGTCGTTAAGGTAATTGATCCTCTTGAATTGAGAAAATTAAATTCTGGAAGTAAAAAGGAAACAGCGCGAGATTGCCGCTATGGGATGATAGAGATGAGTTAATTGCAGATGTTTATCATGATAAAAAGGGAAAACCAAGACCTGAGCGCTACAACGAGAAGCGACTAGTATAATTTTCGATAGTGGCCACGGCTCACAAACTCAATAATACCTTTATCGCGTAACACTTGTAATTGCTGACGGATTTTATCTGGAATATAGTTATTTTCGGGATGTTTAAGTTTTAACTCGTCAGTAAAAGCATAAACTTGCTTTAGTGAGAAATGAGTATCGAGTCTATCGATACACTTCCAGATATCTAGTGTCCAACCACGAGAAGCGGTAGTTTGTTCTCGTAAGAATAAGGTTTTTTGAAATTGTTGAGTGACATCATCGCGTGGTATGACCTGCTGATTTTTGACTAAAAACACTCTGCCTGATTCTGGTATTTGGCGTAAGTCGATATTACAGCCGACCCAACCTGCGCGTTTGGCGGTCGCTGGTAATGGTTTACGCTTGACGATAATATCAGGCTTAAAAAAATGCTTCGGAATAATTAGAAAATTATTGACGGTAAGCTCTTTTGAGTATGTCAGGAGGAAAAAGTTGGGATTATCCTCACTATTGATACGTTCAATCATTGTCTTATAAGCACCATCATTAATAATGTTACTTAATTTAGACTTTTTACTTTTTAGCTCATA
>NZ_JAKDUI010000214.1 GCF_030457785.1 Psychrobacter sp.
AAATACTTATATTATATAAAATAGGTTAATTAAACAGCAAACTCGTAATTAGATTACAAATTTTATAGCATCAGTAGTATCAACTGACAGCGCCGTCACTGGCTGTATCATTGTGTTCGATTTATTGAGTCAATCGTAATTGTTAAACAGTTTAACTGGCCTGCATCTGTCAAGATTAAGCAAACATGTTAATATGATTGCACATTTTCATCATTTTAAACGATTCTTTAGTCACTCATCATTCTCTCATTACTCTACTGAGATTCACAAGTTGATGATTGGCAATAGGAATAATAAAACAAGAGAGATAAATTATGTCAGATCTTATCGTGAATACCACCGATGCAAACTTTGACCAAGACGTGCTGCAATCAGACCAACTCGTATTGGTAGACTTTTGGGCAGCTTGGTGCGGTCCTTGTAAAGCAATCGCTCCTATTTTAGAGGAACTAGCGACCGAGTACCAAGGCAAAGTTAAAATCGTCAAAGTCGACGTAGACAGCAACCCACAAGCGGCTAGCCGTTTTGGCATCCGCAACATCCCAACGCTGTTTGTTTTCAAAGGCGGCGAAAAAGTAGACTCGGTCATGGGCTTACAGCCTAAAGCTGAGCTAGCTAAAGTGCTAGACAAGCACCTATAAGCGAAAAGCGAAAACTGACTCGCCTCGGATAATGCTTGCGAGTGTTTTCAGCCTGCTATTCAAATAGCAGAGCAAGCCAATAAAAAACCATTACCACAACTAGGTAATGGTTTTTTGCTTGTTATTTATGCAAAAGAACCAATTATACAACTTTTTTGGCAAAATTTATTGACAAGGCTATCGAGAAAACCGTATAGTCTGCTGACAAGAGAAAACCAACGGTTTTCCTAAGTATCTTGTCGCTATTCTCCTCGTGTTTATCAACAAAAACACAATCGTCATTATAAACACCATTACTGAACGAAATGACTAAACACAATTACTGATACTGAGTTTTTGTCGCAAGCCCTTATGTAGCCTTCTTTATCTATACTTCTTATTGCCTTGCACTCTACAATTGCAACAGGTACATAAGCTGACAAACAATACCTAAAAACTACATAAACTCTAGCTCTGTGCATACCTCTATCGTCATACTATCGTTGTTTAAATCAATATCGTGACTTGTGCTGCTAATGGCATCTCTCATCTGATCAATTGCTAATGACCTATCTATGAATCTTACAGAATTAAAGAAAAAATCAATCTCTGAGCTATTGGCTATCGCCAAGAAAATGGGGCTTGATAATATGGCGCGTAGCCGTAAACAAGACATTATATTTGCCATTCTAAAAACCCATGCTCGTAACGGCGAAGCCATCTACGGCGACGGCGTGCTTGAGGTTCTTCCAGATGGTTTTGGCTTTTTACGCTCCTCAGAAGGCTCATATTTAGCAGGTCCTGACGACATCTATGTCAGCCCCAGCCAAATCCGCCGCTTTAGCCTCAAGACTGGCGACAGTATCGCTGGGACTATTCGCCCGCCAAAAGATTCTGAACGTTATTTTGCACTTTTAAAAGTCGGGGAAATCAACTTTGATACACCCGATCGCTCACGTCACAAGCTGATCTTCGAAAATTTAACGCCACTATTCCCAACTGAGCAGTTAAAACTAGAATTGGGTAACGGAACCACTGAGGATTTAACGGGGCGTATCATCGACTTGATCGCACCCATCGGCAAGGGTCAGCGCTCTATCATCGTCGCACCGCCCAAAGCAGGTAAAACGGTACTATTACAAACCATCGCACAGTCAATCACTCGCAATAACCCCGAATGCTATCTTATCGTGCTGTTGATTGACGAGCGTCCTGAAGAAGTGACAGAGATGGTTCGCACCGTCCGCGGTGAAGTGGTTGCTTCCACTTTTGATGAGCCACCACAGCGCCACGTACAGGTCGCTGAAATGGTCATCGAAAAAGCCAAGCGTTTGGTCGAACACAAACAAGACGTAGTCATATTACTGGACTCAATTACTCGCCTTGCTCGCGCCTACAACACAGTCAGCCCATCATCCGGTAAAGTATTGACCGGTGGTCTCGATGCCAATGCACTTGAACGCCCAAAACGCTTTTTTGGTGCAGCACGTAACGTTGAGGAAGGTGGCAGCTTGAGCATTATTGCCAGTGCACTTATCGAAACTGGCAGTAAAATGGACAGCGTTATCTTTGAAGAGTTCAAAGGTACAGGCAACCAAGAAATCACCCTCGAGCGTGATCTGGCTGAAAAACGCGTCTTCCCAGCCATTAATATCAAAAAATCTGGTACTCGCCGCGAAGAACGCTTACTTGATGAAGACAAGTTACGTAAAGTTTGGATTTTGCGTAAACTTCTACAACCTATGGATGGCGTACAAGCCACTGAATTTTTGTTAGAACGCTTAAAAGACGCAAAAACCAACGACGAATTCTTTGAACAAATGAAGCGCAAATCACAAAACTAATCTGAGCTTGATAGAGCTCGATATTATTTTTTCGCATTTAGCCTTCTTGCATTTGCTAGCGACTCAACCTATATGAAAAGACCGCCCTCGTGCGGTCTTTTTGTTTTCTATGAATACCAAAATAAAACGAAGGTGAGTTCTCACATCAAAAACGACAACTAAACAGGATTAAGCAGGATAAACGGTCTATCACCACAGCAAATCTATCTGACTTACAAAGCTAACATTCCTATATAAAACCTTTACTAACGACACAATACGGAAACACCCATTACAAGTTGCTTGCAAAGATTAGCGTTTGTACTACAGATGCATGACCAACAACAAGCTATTATCAAGGTTAATAGCAACAAAATCTAAGATGCCCAACGTATAAGACACCCAGCGCACATGTATCTTAAACTCACTTTTTTTCAAGCTTGATGACTTAACGCTCGACGACTTAATAGGTGAAAACATGAAACTTTCTAAAACATTTGCAATGACTGCTCTGACCAGCTCAGCACTTATTATTGGTGGCTGCTCAACCAGCGGGTATAACTCTGGTGTGAGCAACACAGCTAAGGGCGCAGCTGCTGGTGCCGCCGCTGGTGCCTTAATCAGAAGTGATGGTGATAGTAAAGATATAGCACGTGGCGCACTCGGTGGTGCGGCAGTTGGTGGCGCTGGTGCTTACATTCTCGATCAGACCAGATAATTGCCGTTGGATAGCTCCCGTTAGACAGCTCTTCCAAGGGGTGATGTGTTTTCGAATTATCCGTCAAAGGAATAAAAAACCTGCAATCATTGCAGGTTTTTTTGTTGCTTTTTGGCGTCAGTTTGCCACCATCGCCTCTCCACGGCAGCACATTTATCAATTTATAAAACACGTTTACGAGGCTCTGCTAGTTTATAAGACACTACCAGTTTATAAGGCACCACTAAAAGTGTCACATGATTGTACGTTGCCACTTTCCAGACCGCGGCTAAACCATTCAATGCGCTGTTGACTGGTACCATGAGTGAAGTTATCAGGCACTACCTCCCCACCGCTAGCACGAGCCAGACGGTCATCTCCGATTTGACCCGCTGCATTGATTGCTTCATCGATATCACCTGGTTCCAAAAACTGAACGCGCTGTTGATTACGCTGTGCCCAAACGCCCGCAAAACAATCCGCCTGCAGCTCTTGTAGCACTGACAACCTATTTGCTTCGGTACGAGTGACTTGACGACTGGCTTCATTCACTTGCTGAGTGATACCTAGCAAAGTCTGCACATGATGACCGACCTCATGTGAGATGACGTAAGCCTGAGCAAAGTCACCGGCTTTGCCTTCATTTTCTTGTCCTCCAGACCCTTGCTGATCACCTGAAATACCTAAGTTTTGACGCATCTCGACAAAGAACGAAGTATCAATATAGATCGTCTGGTCAGCTGGACAATAGAACGGTCCAGTTGCAGAGCTAGCACTGCCACAGGCGGAGCTGACATGCCCATCGAACAAAATCAACGCCGGCTCTTGATAGGTGCTGTTTGCTTCCTCAAATATTTGATGCCAGACGGCCTCTGTATCGGCCAATACCACTTTCACAAACTGCGTGTCTCGGTCGGTACTGGTCGCAGCCTCTGTAGATGTCTCACCACTACCACCTGTGACTGCTTGACCTGTCTGTAGCGCCGTCATAGGATTCATACCAAATACCAACCATAAAATACCGGCAATGATAATGCCACCGATACTGCCGCCTATCATCTTACCGCCACCCTTACTAGAGCGAACATTGGAGCTACCTCTTCTACCCTTCCATTTCATCAGACTCTCCTTCAAACTTGTCCGTCACATCACTGAGCTAATATCAGCTTTTAGCTCTATATATTATTTTCCACTTAATCAGGCTGTACTGCATAATATAGTGCTAAGCGAAATAGTAGCGTCAAACGACATAATAGTGTTAAGCGATGGCAATAATTTTAATACACCAATGGTCAAATTACCTAACTTTAATCATATCTAGGACTTACGCAACAATCAGTCTAGGCGAGCGTAACTGCTCGCAGAGATAGTCA
>NZ_JAKDUI010000215.1 GCF_030457785.1 Psychrobacter sp.
TTAGTTTATAAAGCGCCGTATTATAACAGTACTTAGCGACTAACACAAAGGATAATCGATAAAGCAATGCTAATAAAAATTATAAAAGCAGCAATAGGCTGTTTTTTAATGCAGAAGTAAACAGGAGCAAAAAAGAAAGCAGCGCTGATACGCTGCTTTTTTCATACAAGTGTAGTCTTCAGAACACCGTTATTTAGTCTTTGGTTCTTTTGCCAGCTGGCTGCTATCAGCTTTTACCACGAGGGTTTTAGCCAGTTTGTCATGCCAACCAATATTTTCAGCGCTTTTGGATGCCATGTAGTAATGAACTGCGATGACAGCAAAGCCCAAAAAGCTGGTAAATGAGAACAGCAAGTTATAGATGATAAACAACAGTATAGTGCGTGTGCCCACCATTTTTATAAAGGAGGGTAAACGGTGTGTGGTTTGATCCACGACACGAATGCCAGTGATAAGCTTACCAAGTGACTGACCTCGTAGAGTAATGAAGACCAGTTGCAGGGCAAACAGACCAAAAACCATCACTTGCGACATCATCAACGTACTGTCAGGTATGCTTTCCATTAGTGACATTGAGTATTGATAAGCGGCGTCCATGTCTTGTATGTTTTGGAACTTGGTATAGTCCACATCCATTTTTGACAAGCCCATCACTAGCGGTAAGATAGCTAGTAAATAGAGTAGCGCGTTTAGAGCCGTTGCCAGTGCTCGCGACATAATGGGAGCAAGTACGACGTTGCCGACGACTTTGTCTTTACTAGTGGTTGCTTTGTTCGTGGCAGATTTGTTTAATGACACATTATTGCGCGGTGTATGATGGCGATTGGTTATCATATCAGGCTTGATGTTTTTGCCCGTGTCTTCAGGGCGTTCAGCCTTACCATACAGCCTGTCTAACGATACTGACTTGTCGTCCTGATCTTTGTTGGCTTGTTCTTCAGGAAAGACAGTAACCTTGTTGATGATGGAGGCATTGTCGTCAGTAGTGCTAGTGTTGCTGGTGCTATTAGGCTGATAAACCGTCTGGTTGTTGGTCAAGGCGCCTACACGTTGCCACTGATCTAGACCTCCATGCCACATCAAGTCATCTAGCAATACCTCACCAGATGCTAACATGATATTGAGTTGTTCCAAGTTGTATGGACCAGCTTGGACGTTATTTCGAGCAAGAAAAATTTGCATAAATGCCTGCATAGTTAGTCATATCTTAAGTTGTTGCTATAAGACTTAGTATTAGGGTCTATTTAAAATTTTTCAAATAGACCCTGATAATTGTATCTTGAATGACTGTATAGGTTGCTGCTTATTTTACTTCTTCACCAGCTAAGAAGAACCAAGTATCTAGTACTGAATCAGGATTCAATGATACTGAGCTGATACCTTGTTCCATGAGCCAGAATGCAAGGTCCGGGTGATCTGATGGGCCCTGACCACAAATACCGACGTATTTGTTTTGTTTGCGGCAGGCAGAGATTGCCATGGTCAATAGCTTCTTAACGGCAGGATCACGCTCATCAAATAGATGTGAGATGATGCCTGAATCACGGTCAAGACCTAGAGTAAGCTGTGTCAAATCGTTAGAGCCGATCGAGAAACCATCGAAGTATTCTAGGAACTCGTCTGCCAACAGAGCATTGGTCGGTAGTTCACACATCATGATGACGCGCAGACCATTTTCACCACGCTTCAGCCCGTTTTTCTCAAGCAGTTCGATCACTTCTTTGGCTTCACCAACAGTACGAACGAATGGAATCATGATTTCAACATTGGTCAAGCCCATCTCGTCGCGCACACGCTTAAGCGCTTTACACTCAAGGTCAAAACAGTCGCGGAAGTTGTCAGAGACATAGCGGCTAGCACCACGGAAGCCCAACATTGGGTTTTCTTCAGATGGCTCGTATAATTTACCACCCAATAAGTTAGCATACTCGTTCGATTTAAAGTCTGACATACGAACGATAACTGGCTGATCATTAAAGGCAACTGCTAGGGTCGAGACACCTTCAACCAGTTTATCAACATAGAAGTCAACAGGTGACGCATAACCAGCGATACGCTCACTAATGGCTTGTGAAATTTCACGCGGCAAGCTGTTCATGTTGAGCAATGCTTTTGGATGCACACCAATCATACGGTTGATGATGAACTCTAGACGTGCAAGACCGATACCTTCGTTTGGCATTTGAGTGAACGTGAATGCACGATCTGGATTACCAACGTTCATCATTACTTTGAACGCAAGCTCTGGCATGGTTTCGATAGAGTTTGTCTGTACCTCGAAATCAATTTTGCTTTCGTAAATAAATCCGGTATCACCTTCAGCACAAGAAGCAGTAACTTCTTGACCATCAGTCAAGAGTTCGGTTGCATTACCACAACCTACAATCGCTGGCACACCTAGCTCACGAGCGATAATCGCAGCGTGACAAGTACGGCCACCACGGTTAGTGATGATGGCAGAAGCGCGTTTCATGACTGGCTCCCAATCAGGATCGGTCATGTCTGAAACCAATACATCGCCGTCTTCTACTTTGTCCATTTCATCTAAGCTGGTGACGATACGTACTTTACCAGCACCGATACGTTGACCGATTGAGCGACCTTCACACAGTACTTTAGCACCTTTAGTATCGATGACATAACGTTCCATGACGTTGCTATCCTGGCGACTCTTAACAGTCTCAGGGCGTGCTTGAACGATAAAGATTTCACCGCTGTCACCATCTTTTGCCCACTCGATGTCCATTGCTTGGCCATAGTGTTTTTCGATCGTAACGGCTTGTTTAGCAAGAGAGGTAAGCTCGTCAGTAGACAGTGAAAATTGCATGCGTTCTTGCTTTTCAACATCTACCGTTTTGACAGACTTGGCAGTGCTGCCTTCATCGCCATAGACCATTTTCTTATGTTTGCTACCCAGATTGCGACGGATAACTGAAGGTTTGCCATTAGCAAGGAGTTGTTTTGAGATATAAAATTCGTCTGGGTTTACTGCCCCTTGAACAACCATCTCACCAAGGCCGTAGCTTGAGGTGATGAATACGACTTGATCAAAACCACTTTCGGTATCTAGTGTAAACATGACACCAGCAGCACCAGTTTCTGAACGAACCATGCGTTGTACAGCGGCAGATAACGCAACACCTTCGTGCTCAAAGCCTTTGTGAACGCGGTAAGAGATAGCGCGGTCGTTGTACAGTGATGCGAATACTTCTTTAATAGCAATTAGGATGTTATCAATACCGCGAATATTCAAGAAAGTTTCTTGTTGTCCGGCAAATGAAGCATCTGGCAAATCTTCAGCAGTGGCAGAAGAACGAACAGCAACAGCGATATCTTCACCACCGCTCATGGTTTCAAATGATTGGCGTACTTCTTGCTCAAGATCCTGTGGCAATTCTTGTTCAATAATCCAAGTACGAATCTTTTTACCAGTAGCAGCAAGCTTATTGACATCATTTACGTCTAATGTTTTTAGCTCGCCGTTAATTTTTTCTAGCAAGCCCGTTTCTGTCAAAAAACGGTTGAAAGCATTAGAGGTAGTGGCAAAACCACCTGGAACACTAACACCCAAATCAGAAAGATGGCTGATCATTTCGCCAAGCGAAGCGTTCTTACCACCAACCATGTCTATGTCGTTTTTTCCTAGCTGATCCAGATTGATTACAAGTGCTGTAGATTGTGCTGCCATGATAACTCCAGAAAATAAGGTTATTTAGTAAAGATTATAAGGGAGGATTATACCGCCATATTTTGATAATTTCGAGGGTTATAACTAAAAAACTTGTTAAAAAGATAAAATTTTGAAGAGTGTTGAGTTATTTGCAGAAACTCTGCCATATGTATAGGTGATAATTATGGTAAATATATGGGTAAATACGAACTTTACCGTGTCTGATTTAAGCCACAGTATCAGCTTAGCATAACGAAAATAAAGCATATTCTCGACGTTTAATAGGTGTGCTTCTATAACACGGATTACTATTAAAGTCGTATTATGCGTATAATACTCAGCATAACGTAAATACCAGTTGTATGTCGTTGCATCAGCGTTTAGGAGTGTTTAGGATAGATGTTTATAAGCACGTTGTTATTATCCGTGATATAGGTAGCCAAATACTGGTGTATAGGCGTTGATGTACAAGTATTGATGTAAATATTCACGTATTGTTGATGAAAGTATTAATGGTATGCTGGGGCGTGTCCTTTATTCAGTCGGTAGTCATCTAAATGGGTTAAAAATGGCCAAACTTTGCCAAACGATGTCAAATAGCTGGCTGCTATCTATGATCTATCTATGCTCTATCTATGCTATCTGCCTATGTTATTTACGTTATTTACGTTATCTGCGCTATTTCCCTTGTTTGACTGTCATTTATCTCATTTTTATCACCACTTTTAAAAAGAGTACACACCTAAATGAAAGCTTAGATTAACACATGAAGTGCAATACCAAATGTGAGGTGAAAAAAAGACCTAGATGCGCTAGCATCAAAGTTTTTATCCACCGACCAAA
>NZ_JAKDUI010000216.1 GCF_030457785.1 Psychrobacter sp.
TGCCAGTAAAGGGGTACAATAATGCAGCAGTTATCTGGATTGGCCACGCAGCGCGGTGCGAGTGTGACAAGTATTATTTTAATTATTATGGTTTTGGGTGTCGCTGCTAAATTAGCAGTGGCTATCGTGCCGGCTCAGATCGGTGATTACCAATTGAGCAAAACTCTAAGCGCAGAGCTTAAAAAGTCAAACGAAAATAAAGAAACGTCCAATCAATTCATTCAGCGTGTTAATAGGCAGTTATCAATCAATGCCGACTATGATACAAGAGCAGATGAAGTGATTGTTTTTACTAATAAAAAAATAGGTGAATTAGCTATCCGTAAGGATTACGATATTACTAATAACTTCTTTGCTAATGTAGATATTATCAATCGTTTCGAAGGCGATATTGGAGAAACCACCTTAGAGTAGGAAAGCTCCAGAAGAGGAAGAAAAGTTCCAGACTATTTTTTGTCTTTATCAATAAACTAATAAACTGCCGTATACTATTATTTAAACCAGTTAAACAGAAGGGATAACCATAAGCCACACATGAAACCAAATTCGCAGCACTCCCAAGCGGTTCCTAACGCAAAAAAAAATAGCAAGTCCACTGATACGCTTGTCGCTAAATCAGAGTCTATGCAGCGACTGACACGCAAGCTAGGCTATGTGTTCAAAGACATGAGCCTGCCAAAACTTGCACTGACGCACCGTTCATTTGATAGCAAAAAAAACTATGAGCGTTTAGAGTTTTTGGGTGATGCGTTATTAGGAATGATCGTGGGAGAGGCTTTGTACCACCGCTACCCCAGTCAAAATGAAGGGCGCTTGACGCGTATGCGAGCGACCTTGGTGCGTCAGGAGTCGTTGGTTATTATTGCGCAGAACCTAGAGCTTTCTAATCATCTTATATTAGGGGTGGGTGAGCGCAAAGGCGGGGGGCGCAATCGCGCCTCGATACTGGCTGATGCTGTGGAGTCTTTGATTGGTGCTATTTATTTGGATAGTCAAGAAATGGACGTCACACGTAATTGCGTACTGTCGTGGTATGGCGATTTAATTGATAACGTCAATGACCAAAAAGCTTTAAAGGATGCCAAGAGTCGATTGCAGGAATGGTTACAATCAAAGCAGTTTGATCTACCGCAATACGAGTTGGTGGAAACAAGAGGTAATGCCCCACATCAGATTTTCGTCGTGCGTTGCCATGTTAATATTAAGAGCTGTCCTGATATTACTGAATCTGGTGAGAGTCGCCGTATTGCGGAGCAAAAAGCCGCAGAGCTGATGATCAATCAGCTGCATAAATTGCCAAATTCAGCCAAAAAGCGTTGATAACTGATACTCGGACTTATATTACGCTAATGACTCCAAACCTATATGAAGCTTCAAAAACGTTGATTCGACTTATTTAAAACATAATATTTCGTCAAAACCTACATGCTTTCCAGCTAGAACGATACTGCTTTTTTAGTACTGATACTGCTTTTTTAGTACCGGTACTTGGAATACGCTATCAAGCAATGTTTAGCTGATCGTAAACTCTACAGGATTACCCTATGAGCAATCGCCCTGATTTGCCATCAAACAATGCAGATAATACGGAACCTATGACTGAAAACACAGAGATAAAAGCCAACCAAAATAACGTAGTAACTGAAAATGATAAGGCAATCGATGCTTTTTTTGCGCCTAGCAATAATACTAGCATTGCTGAGGACTTCAGATCGGGCTATGTCGCAATCGTTGGTCGCCCCAACGTGGGTAAATCAACATTGATGAATCACTTATTGGGTCAAAAGCTATCGATTACGTCACGTAAACCACAAACAACTCGGCATCGTATTCACGGTATTTTGTCAAACCAAGAAATGCAAGCTGTATTCGTTGACACGCCAGGTATTCATGGCAACGAAGTACGCGCCATCAACGAACGCATGAACCAAGCTGCTACATCAGCGTTAGTGGATGTTGACTTGGTATTATTCGTTGTGGATTCAGACCAGTGGCGTGAGGATGACTTATTAACTTTGCAAAAGCTCGGTAATACAGATTTAACCGTGGTGCTTGTCATCAACAAAGCTGATACTTTAAAAGATAAAGGCAGTATTTTACCACTTATCGAAACGTTCCATGAAAGCTTCGATTTTGCTGATATCGTGCCCGTCTCTGCACAAAAAAACCAAAACCTAGATCGATTACAAGAAGTGATTGCGTCACATCTACCTGTTGCTGCGCCTATTTATGATACCGAACAAATCACCGATCGCTCAGAGCGGTTTTTGGCCAGTGAAATCATTCGCGAAAAAATCATGCGTAGTGCTGGGGATGAAGTGCCATACGACTTGACTGTGCAGATTGATGAGTTTAAAGACGAGCCTGCACATACTGATGCAAAGACTGGTCGCCCACGCAAGGCTTGTACGTTTATTGATGCGACTATTTATGTCGAACGCAGTGGGCAAAAAGCCATTGTAATTGGTGATAAAGGTCAGCGTATTAAACAAGTTGGTATGGATGCTCGCAAAGACATGGAGCAGCTTTTTGACAAAAAAATCATGTTGACACTGTGGGTGAAAGTGAAACGTGGTTGGTCTGACGATGAGCGTGCATTGACCAGTCTAGGCTATTAATAGCAAACACGCTTAGACTTTTGTAAGCGAGTTGCTTTTATAAATGTTGCGACACGCCAGCGCTGAGGTAATGAGATATGCGTAATGAAGCATTGGTTGGTTACTTATTACATCAGCGCCCTTATCAAGAAAAACGCGCCTTATATTATCTATTTTCTTATCAACATGGTGTGATACATGGGATCGGGGAAAAGGGCGCACCTCTATTTATGCCGCTGCAACTCTTTGCCACTGGTAAACGAGATCTTAAGACGTTCAGTCAAATCAACCTCGCACCAAAAAATACAACTCAAATAGATATTTCCGGCAATTCAGCCGATACTGTTGACGTGCTAGGGTCAGTGGCCTATGAGACTATCGCCGGTCAGCAGCAGTATTCGGCACTGTATTTAAATGAGATACTGTGGCGACTGTTACCGACTGAAGACCCGATGCCTACATTGTGGCAGCATTATCAAAATAGTCTGTATCAACTCAAGCAACCACTGAGCCGTAATGAGTTGCGCTTGTGCCTGCGCCAGTTCGAGCAGCATTTATTCGATGAGTTAGGATTTACCCTCACGCTAACTCACGATAGTATGCAAGAAGCCATCGAACCTGATTGTCTGTATCAGTTTTTGCCTGAAGTTGGCTTGGTCGTCGTATCGCAAACTAACACAGAGTCAGAGCATATAGACAGTGGCGCAGGTCGTACGGTTTTTGTCGGTGCAGATATTATCTCAATGGTCCAATTAAATATTACCGAAGTGACATTGAATAACTGGTCGAAGTTCCATCGTCATCTGATCGATCATTTATTGGATTATCAGCCATTACAAAGCCGTCTACTGTGGCAGCAACAGCAACGTTATAAATAAAATAAGCTCTCTCGTTACTCTACGATCTCTCATTTTCGTGAGTTGCCGATACCAAGATATCCTCATTACTATGGTTGATTTAATAATTCATATGTCTAATGAACTTACTAACTGTCACATTGGGTAGGATGGTTTTCATCCAGCTTTTGCTTAATAATGCCAGTCTGATTGAAAGAGATGAGATATTTTGACTTGTTATAAGTGACTGTTGGACAGTACTTGATATGACCAAAATGCCCACGTGGCTTACCACTATCACCCCAAAACTTTGTGTAGTGACGCCTGCTACCAACCCTCAAGCTCAACTTACTATATCGAAGGTTTAGTGATTGCTGAATGATTAACTGGTCCACAGTGTTGTCAAAATGATTGTTATTATTGTTGTCGATAAACAACAAAAGCGTCTTATCACTGTCCCTATGGCAGCGCCCTCCGTCATTGGATAAGCATAATAGTACATTCTGCCGTCTTATATAACTTTCAGCTTTTGCTCGGGTCAGCGAGCCTCTTAATTGACTTTCGACACGCTTGGCTTCCATGCCTGCTAATTGGGTCTGGAGTGCTGGAGCAGCGATGGTTGCTATAATAGCCAGTACAGATACAGTGACTAATAGTTCCACTAGCGTAAAGCCGTGGCAGCCCCTGGAGCTTTTTGCATTGTTATGTGTAACTTGATTATTGGGTCGGCTGCTCGCTTTTCGTATTGTTAGTAGCCAAGATATGGAGCAGGATAAGTAACATAGGCAGATGTTATGAAGTAGATCGAACTTAAGTCGATCTATTAAGCGCAATATAAAAGTAAGATTTCTTCTGTAGACTAGTAGTGTCTTATGTAGCATTTTCATGATGCTTCTGACCTAAAGTGGGAAGGTTAGTCTGGTAGAGTGCTTGTGTGTCCTCAGTGGCGAATGTTTGCACTATCACATCGCCAAAATTCAGCGGCTTGAGTATTTGCGATAGATATGAGATTTAAATAAAATAGCAAATTAATGTTTGCTAATATTAGTTAAACAGAATATTTGTCAACTGTCAAAA
>NZ_JAKDUI010000217.1 GCF_030457785.1 Psychrobacter sp.
TAATATTGACATTTATTGAATTTATGTTGAAAAAATATGGTACATCCCTTATATAAAGAGTAAATACAAGCCTAAGGTGCCAGAATAATAGTCACTATCGGTGAAAAGCCATACAGTGAAGAACCATACAACGAAAAGCCATAGGCTGCTATCGATTATAAGATGTATCAATTATAAAAGGACACAATCATGAGGTTCGAGAAATTTACACAAAAGTTGCAATCGGCCATTCAAGAAGCCCAAAGTTTGGCATTAGGTCGAGATCACACAGGCATAGACCCTGTGCATTTGCTTGCCGTTTTGCTACAAGATGAATCCAATTTGTCTATCTGCCAACAAGCAGGTGCGTCTATTCCTGCGCTAAAAAACGGTGTGGCGAAAGCACTGGACAGTCAAGCTAAGATTAGCGATCCAACAGGTGAGGTCAATCTAAGCCCTAACTCAGTGAAGATATTGAATTTGGCAGATCGCCAAGCGCAAAAAGAGGGTGATGACTTTATCGCGACGGAATGGGTTATATTGGCACTTGCTGAGCAAGGCGCCACCAAAAAAATATTTGAAAGTGCTGGCGTGACAGCTGGCAAATTAAAAGATGTTATCGAAAATCTGCGGGGCGACGAGACGGTCAATAATCAAAATGCCGAAGATCAGCGTGATGCACTGAATAAATATACCATTAACCTAACCGAACAAGCAGAGCTTGGTAAGCTTGACCCAGTCATCGGTCGTGACGAAGAGATACGCCGTACCATTCAAGTGTTATCACGACGTACTAAAAACAACCCTGTGCTCATCGGTGAGCCGGGCGTCGGTAAAACAGCCATCGTCGAAGGGCTTGCGCAAAAAATCATCAATGGTGATGTGCCAGAAGGTCTACGTCGCAAAGAGGTATTGTCACTTGATTTGGGAGCGTTGATTGCTGGCGCAAAATTCCGTGGTGAGTTTGAAGAGCGCCTAAAAGGTGTGCTAAGCGATTTGGCCAAACAAGAAGGCAATGTCATCTTGTTTATCGACGAGCTACATACCATGGTTGGTGCTGGCAAGTCAGAAGGGGCGATGGACGCTGGTAATATGTTAAAGCCTGCACTTGCCCGTGGTGAGTTGCACTGTGTGGGTGCGACTACCCTAGACGAGTATCGTCAATTTATCGAAAAAGATGCTGCGCTTGAGCGCCGTTTCCAAAAGGTACTGGTCGATGAACCAACGGTCGAAGATACCATTGCGATATTACGTGGTCTAAAAGAGCGCTATGAGCTTCATCATGGCGTCGATATTCAAGACAGTGCGATTATCGCTGCGGCACGTATGAGTCATCGCTATATCACGGATCGTAAGCTACCTGACAAGGCTATTGACTTAATTGATGAAGCAGCAAGTCGCTTGCGTATGGAAATGGACAGTAAGCCTGAATCACTTGGAAAGCTTGATAGTCGATTGATTCAGTTAAAAATGCAGCGTGAAGTATTGAAAAATGAATCAGACGCAGGCGCACAAGCAGAGCGCAAGGTGCTCGATAGCCAAATCGAAGAGCTAGAAAAAGAGTACGCTGATCTCAATGAGATTTGGCAAGCAGAAAAAGCGCTAGTTAAGGGCAGTCAACAGCTGAAAGATGAGCTGGACAAAGCACGAATTGCCTACGATAAAGCCAATCGTGAAGGCGATTACGAGACCATGAGCAAGCTTCAGTATGAGACGATTCCGCAGCTTGAGCGCCGAATCGCCGAGTCTGATCTGGCAGAACAAAAAGAGCAGGCAGGTGACAGTGGCGGTGCAAAACTACTACGTAACAAAGTAACGGATAATGAAATTGCTGAAGTCGTCGCCGCCGCAACAGGTATTCCTGTGAGCAAAATGCTACAAGGTGAGCGTGATAAGATGCTAGCAATGGAAGACAATCTCCATGAACGAGTCATCGGTCAAGAGGAAGCAGTAGAAGCAGTTGCAAACGCGGTACGCCGTAGTCGTGCAGGCTTGTCTGACCCAAATCGTCCATCAGGTTCATTTCTGTTTTTAGGACCAACGGGTGTCGGTAAAACAGAGCTAACAAAATCGCTTGCCAACTTTTTATTCGACTCAGAAGATGCAATCATCCGTATCGATATGAGTGAATACATGGAGAAGCATAGCGTTAGCCGTCTGGTGGGTGCGCCCCCAGGATATGTCGGTTACGAAGAAGGTGGTACGTTGACCGAGGCAGTACGCCGTAAACCCTACAGCGTGATCTTGTTTGATGAGGTTGAAAAGGCACATCCTGATGTGTTTAATATCTTGCTACAAGTTTTAGATGATGGGCGTTTGACAGACTCACAAGGTCGTGTCGTGGACTTCAAAAACACAGTGATCATCATGACCAGTAACTTAGGGTCTCATAAGATCCAAGAGATGGTAGGTGAAAGCTATGACGATATCAAATCTGAAGTGATGGATTCGGTGGGGCAGCATTTCCGCCCAGAGTTCGTCAACCGTATTGATGAAATTGTCGTTTTTCATCCGCTTGGTATGTCGCAGATGGCTGGCATTGCTGATATTCAATTAGACAGATTGCGCCAGCGGTTACAGGAGCGTGAGCTAGACATTGAGATGTCGGATGATGCGATGAACAAGTTGGTCGCAGTCGGTTATGATCCCGTGTATGGTGCACGCCCACTCAAACGTGCTATCCAGCAAGAAATCGAAAATCCATTGTCATTGAAGCTGTTGGCTGGTGATTTTATCGCTGGTGATATCATCAAGATCGATGTCGGTGCAGATGACCAATTGATTTTTGATAAGCTCAGAGTAAGTTAAGGTCATTGCTTTTCTCATTGCGCTTACTTGATTGGCATCAATAATCGGTACAACAAACGATTACTAAACCTCTTTTCTGCCTATTTCTCAATAGGTGGGAGGGAGGTTTTTTTATGCTGCATAATTATTGTTACCGTTGCAATACGTTGATTATGTTATACATAACTTTAACTACTGAATGCGTTTTCATTTCTATAACCATTTTTATAATGAGGACACGCCTTAGTCTCTGAACTATTGGATAGCAGTATTTGAACTTAGAAAGCGCATTAATAAGATTATTATAAATGAAAAGAGATGACATCATGAGGACCAATAAAAAACACATCAGCAGAGTATTAACCTTGCCACTAACCATGACAGCCTTGCTTTTTAGTGCTTCTGCTTGCTCTAACCCATCGCCGGTCAATACCGATGCAGATTCGGCAGCGTATGAAGAAAAGCAAAACACTGATAGTGAATCCATCGCCAGTAGTGAAAAACCTACTTTTGCAACTAAAACCATTGCTACTTTTGATGAGCCATGGGCAATGACAGCACTGCCGACAGAAGAAGGACAGTCTCCAATATTGTTGATCACCCAAAAAACAGGTGAGTTGTTTGTGGTCAACTCTGAAACAGGTGTGAAGACAGCGGTGGCAAATGTACCTGAGGTTGCTTATGGCGGGCAGGGTGGTCTAGGAGACGTCATTCTTGCCCCTGACTTTGCTACTTCCAACGACATATATATCAGCTATGCTGAAGCAGGCACGGGCAGTGATAGCAATAAATTTGGTGCGGCAGTCATCAAGGCGACATTGACAGGGTTGGATACAGATACACCAAGCCTGCAAGCATCAATGCCTATTTGGCAGCAAGTACCAAAGGTAGGTGGCAAAGGTCATTATAGTCATCGTTTGCTGTTATCTCCTGATGGGCAGTATTTATTTATCAGCTCAGGAGATCGACAAGACAAAACGCCTGCGCAGGATATGACTGGCAACTTGGGTAAAATAATACGGCTAAATACGGATGGATCGGCACCAGAGGACAATCCGTTTGCGAAAGATACCAACAGTATCGCCAAGGAGTTTTGGACCGTAGGTCATCGTAACGTCCTCGGCATGGTGTTCGATGATACAGATAGGCTTTGGGTACATGAAATGGGTCCGAGGGGTGGTGATGAGTTTAATTTGATTGAAAAAGGCAATAACTACGGCTGGCCAATTGTATCGAATGGTCGCAATTATTCAGGCATAGATATCGCTGATCACGATACTCGTCCCGATTTTTCAGCACCAAAAATCACATGGACACCAGTGATATCACCTTCTGCTGTGAGTCTTTATCACTCAGGTAATCATGATGACTTTCCAGCATGGCAGGGTGCTGCATTGATCAGTGGTTTGTCATCAAAGGCGCTAATAGTTGTAGATTTTGATGACAACAACGGTGCTGCTGAACGATATCGTTATAATATGGGAGAGCGGATGCGTAGTGTGTTGGCAGTCGACGGTCGGGTATGGATGCTTGAAGATGGTAACGACGCTGGATTAGTACAGTTAGTGGGAGAATGATATATATAGAGGTAATCCGGTATAAAAATCTGAAAGTATCAAGGCTCATAGCGTGACTCTTAGTCTCCGTTTGAGTCTCGCTTTCATGGCTTTCATGGCACCATCAAGCTGAAGAAATTCCTGAAATTGTAGGAATATCTTTAAAAGGTTA
>NZ_JAKDUI010000218.1 GCF_030457785.1 Psychrobacter sp.
TATTGTATATATAGTATTTTTCAGAAGCGTCCGATGCAGGTGGGTAGCAGACTCAATCGTCAGCTTAGCTTGATTTTTAACGCTTAGAGCTCATTATAAGCACCTATACAGCATTATTCATTCAGGCAAAAGGTCAGGCTATCATGGGAATTACGATTGGCGTTGTCATTGTACTCTTTGTATTAGGGAGTATGATGGCGCTCAAACCAAACGGGGTCGATCAGCGTTTGGATAATCTGCGTATGACAGCGCGTCGTTTGCAGCTCAACCCAAAGCTTGTCACTTGCCCTGACTGGATCAAAGGTAAGGACGATGAGTATGGACGCGGGATGATGGGGCAGTATTGCTTGGTGCTAGATGGTTTGCAGCTGTCGCACACGCGTTATCAGGTGATTGATGGACAGTGGCGTCCAGATCTGGATTTTGTCGATCCGACTCCAGAGGATAGCAAACTCACTATTCCGAGTGCCATCCGTTCTAATCAAAATCAGACCAATACGTCTACTAATAAAACCAATTTTAGTTTGGATAAAACACCGCTAGACTTGCCGTCTAGCATCGAACCCTTTGTAAAAGGTTTATTCACAAAGGCCAATAGCATTGTCATCTATTGGGAAGACATCGCATACGTTCGCCCGTTGAATAACCCCACTTATCATAAACAACAGATTGAACCGGATTTGCTGGTGCTAAAGGAAAATCTAGAAAAGTGGGCGATAAAAATGCAGAAAAATTCGCAAGCTTAGGAAAGCAGTCTTTGATTTATTAAAAGTTAACGTTCAAAGGGATTTGTCTAACGCTCAGTTATTTGCAGTTGACAGTTTAACGCTTAGCAGTGTAACGTCTTTATAACTAAAAATTTGCATTGTCGTTATTGTTTGTTTTATAACACATTATATGTGTAAGGTGTGCACTCACTTTGAAAATGGTGCTACAGATGAGATGAATTGCTGCTAAACAAGGAAAGTAGTGCAGGCAATATCGGAGTATTCATCAACTGTTTGACGCAATAAAGAAAAAATTAGCCATTTCCAACCCATTTAGGGTGTACTTTCTCAGGTTGAGAATATGCCCTAGCAGCTATTACTATAATAAAGTGCCATGCTGCTAAATTTAATCTTACTCTTAATTTAATTATATTATGGTGTCGTCACATATGGCCAAAACCACAACTAAAAAAAGCGCCGCGTCTGCGGGCAGCCCTAAAAAGGGTAAGTCTCTAGTGATCGTAGAATCACCCGCCAAGGCAAAAACGATTAATAAATACCTTGGTGATGATTTTGTCGTTCGCTCAAGTATTGGTCATGTTCGTGATTTGCCGGTCAGTGCAGGATCGCGAGCAAAAAAAGCCGCTGCTGCTAAAAAAGACGAGAACCTGAGCAAAGAAGAGAAAGCACAGCAAGCATTGGTGCGTCGCATGGGCGTTGATCCAGAGCATGACTGGGCGGCAGTGTATGAAGTGCTACCAAATAAGACGAAAGTCATCAAAGAACTAAAGGCGCTTGCCAAAGATGCTAAACAAGTTTATCTAGCAACGGATATGGATAGAGAAGGAGAGGCCATTGCTTGGCATCTCAAAGAAGTCATCGGTGGTCCTGATAGCAAATATCAGCGTGTGGTATTCAATGAGATTACCAAATCTGCTATCCAAAATGCCTTTAAAGAGCCGTCCAAACTGGACATCGACCGTGTCAATGCTCAGCAAGCAAGACGCTTCTTAGACCGTGTTGTTGGTTTTATGGTGTCGCCACTTCTGTGGCAAAAAATCGCCCGTGGTCTATCGGCAGGTCGTGTTCAGTCGGTTGCTATGCGTCTCGTCGTGGAGCGTGAGCATGAGATTCGTGCGTTTATTCCAGAAGAATACTGGCAGATTCATGCAGACACACACTTAGCCAATAGTAAAGCCAAAGCCGATGAGCAAGTCGGTATTCGTATCGAGGCGACCAAGCAAGGTGGCAAAACGCTCAAGCTAGGAAATAAAGCCGACACGGATAAAGTACTAGACGTCCTCAAGGTAAGCGACTTTATTGTCAAAGAGCGCGAAGAGAAGCCAACACAGTCACGTCCTAGCGCGCCTTTTATTACTTCTACATTGCAGCAAGCGGCCAGTACAAGACTGGGTTTTTCTGTCAAGAAAACCATGATTTTGGCACAGCGTTTATATGAAGCAGGCCATATTACTTATATGCGTACCGACTCGACGTTTTTATCTGGTGATGCGCTCGCAGCCGTGCGTGGCTATATTGAAGACAGCTACGGCAATAAGTATGTACCCGAAAAGCCAAATTTTTATGGTAATAAGCAAGGCGCGCAAGAAGCGCATGAAGCAATTCGTCCGTCTAATGTCAACATGAAATCAACGCAGATCAAAGGCGTTGAGCGAGATGCCATACGTTTGTATGAGCTCATTTGGCGTCAATTCGTTGCTTGTCAGATGTTGCCAGCCAAATATTTATCTGTAAATCTGTTTGTCGGTGCCAGTGACATTGAGCTAAAAGCTCGTGGTCGTACAATGGTGTTTGATGGCTATACCAAGGTTATGCCACCTGCTAAGACTGATGACACCTTATTACCTGAAGTCAAAAAAGGCGATAAGTTGGCGGTGGATAAGCTAGATCCAAGTCAGCATTTTACCAAGCCACCACCACGCTATACAGAAGCAAGCCTAGTAAAAGAGCTCGAGAAAAAAGGTATTGGTCGTCCATCAACTTACGCTTCTATTATTTCGACCATTCAAGACCGTGGCTATGTGAAGCTGGAGAATAAGCGGTTATTTGCCGAAAAAATGGGCGATATCGTCACCGACAGACTAACGGCAAGCTTTCCTGATCTGATGGACTATACCTTTACTGCTGCGTTAGAAGATAAGCTAGATCACGTCGCTGATGGTGATCAAGATTGGAAAGATGTGCTCGATAACTTTTATGGCGATTTTAAAAGCACGCTAGAGCGCGCCAAAGAAAAAGACGGCATGCGTCCCAACGATCCAACTGATGTGCCTGATGTGCATTGCGACCTATGTGAACGTCCAATGCAGTTACGTACCGGATCGACTGGTGTGTTTTTAGGCTGTACTGGTTATAACCTACCGCCCAAAGAGCGTTGTAAAGGTACCAAAAACTTGATGCCTGTTGAAGCGTTCGCAAACCTAGACGAAAGCGACGCTGCTGATGAAGCGGCGGAAGTGAAAGACCTAATGGAGAAAAAGCGTTGCCCGAAATGCGGTACCGCGATGAATGGCTATATCGTTGATGGTGGTTTGAAGCTGCATGTTTGTGGTAACAATCCAGACTGCGACGGTTATATCCTAGAAAAAGGTAAGTTTGAAGTTCCTGGCTCAGATGCCCCAACCATCGACTGTAATAAATGTGATGGACAGATGGAGCTCAAAACTGGACGCTTTGGTCCGTACTTTGCTTGTCAAAAATGTGACAACACTCGTAAAGTGCTTAAAACAGGGGAGGCAGCACCACCACGCATGGATCCCATTCACATACCTGAGCTAAAATCGACCAAACACGATGATTATTTTATCTTGCGTGAAGGGGCGGCAGGTATGTTTTTAGCAGCATCTAAATTTCCAAAAGTGCGAGAAACACGTGCCCCGAAATTGGCGGAATTAAGACCGATCAAAGATAAAATGGAAGACAAATTCCAATATTTGTTTGAGGGACCAGACGAAGATCCCGATGGTAATCCAACCATTTTGCGTTGGTCGCGTAAGAAGAAAGAGCAATACATTGGCTCTGAGAAAAATGGCAGAGCGTCACGTTGGGGTGTGTATTGGCGTAAAGGCGAGTGGGTAGAAGAGTAACCCAAGCCGAAGCAGAGCACGCTTAAGTGGAGATGAGTCGCTGCTTAAGAAATGCTATGTATCTCATAGAAAAAACCTCTTAGCACGCTAAGAGGTTTTTTTGTGCGTTCAATAACGTCTAATATAGAGTGCCGTTAGTTCTTCTCAATAATACCACAAGCGATACGTTCGCCTGCATCACCAGCTGGTTGAGAGGTGTAGTCATCAGCACCGTCATGGACGATAAATGCTAAACGGTTGACACTGTATTTGCCTGAGTCAGCAGAAGATATCTCTTTGTTGACGTAGTTAATGGTTGCAATGCCGTTTTCATTGGCTGTCATGTTCGGTAAGTCACCGGCATGTCCATTGATATCATCTGGATTAGAGTGGTCGTTATTATCTGGGTTGAAGTGACCACCCGCCGCTTGACCCATATCAGCACAGCTACCCGTTTCATGAATATGCAAAGACACAGTCGTGTTAGGCTCCAAATTCATGAGTTTGCCGTAGATTTGCACGCCTTCATCCACTGGTCGCAAGAAAATTTGTCCCATTTCCTTGTTATCATCGACAGAGTTAATGGTAGATTTTAGCGCAGGCTGACTGAAAGGGTTGCCCGTCTGCATTTGACTTTGTACGGTTTGGCAACCTGTCATCGCCAAAGCAGAACCACATAGTAGTGTACTTGCAAGCA
>NZ_JAKDUI010000219.1 GCF_030457785.1 Psychrobacter sp.
CTCCGTTACTATATGTGGTAGTAATGTACTATTTTATAATTATTAAGCATATCAATAATTATGTACAAATACAAAAGGTTATCACCTTTCGATGAAAAGTGCGGAAAAGTAATAAATAAGCTCTCTATCCACTTTGATATAACAATAAACATCATAAGGCCCTTACAACGGACTAGCCAATACTTTTTAAGTTTAGGCTTACAGCGCGTTCGACCGCTGGGCGCTTTTCGATGGTTCGAGCCCAACGTCTAACATGCTCGTACTCGTCGACTTGTAGGAACTCGGCGGCATCATACAGCTTACCCAATACCAGCTGGCCGTACCACGACCAAATAATCATATCGGCAATATTGTAACCAGATTCGTCATTACCACCCATGTATGTATTGTCTTTCAAATGCTTATCAAGCACGTCCAGCTGACGCTTGGTTTCCATAGTATATCGATTGATTGGATATTCTAGCGGCTCAGGAGCATAAGCATAAAAGTGCCCGAAACCGCCACCTAAAAATGGAGCGCTACCCATTTGCCACATGACCCAAGATAAGCAATCGGCACGTGCTTTTCCAAGCGAAACAGGGATAAATTCCCCAAACTTTTCTGCTAAATAGAGTAATATAGCACCTGACTCAAAAATAGCGACAGGCTCATTCGCTTCATTATTGGCGTAATCGACCAGCACTGGTATTTTTGAATTGGGGTTTATGGCCACGAAATCAGATCCAAACTGGTCGCCTTCAGAGATGTCAATCTTATAAGCATCGTATGCAGCGTCTACGATGCCTAGTTCAGCCAATTCTTCTAATATGATATTTACCTTGATGCCGTTTGGTGTATTGAGCGAATAGAGCTGCAACGGGGCCTCACCTACTGGCAACGCTTTATCATGGCGCGCGCCTGCCGTTGGACGATTGATACTGGCAAACTTACCACCGCTCTCTTTATCTTCTACCCAGACTTTAGGTGGTACGTAGCCAGTGCTTTGATTGCTGGTCGAATTATTAGCGACGTTAGACTGATTGCTGTCCTTACTCATTACATTTCCCCATCTTATAATTATGATGTTATCGTCAATTAATACTTATGTTCTATTTTAAGCCGTGATCAATTATTTACTATAGCGACAACCCACTCTGACTTCAAAGCTGCTTTTTGTAATTTGGCTATGAGAACCTTAACTTTCACCAGTTATATTGTGCAGCGTTACTGTAGTCTGTTACCTTGATTCGCTTTTATTATTGCCCACTCTTTCTTATACTACTCAGCTTTTATAGTTCGTTCAGATAGTGAGCTGCTCACAAACGACCTCGTTATGCCTATGTCATAACAAGGCATCAACATGAGACACCTGGTGAAACTAACATGGTAACGCTAACTCCAACCCAAGATAAATATTTGCCCTACGTCTTAGCAGTGGCATTGTTTATGCAGATTTTAGACGCCACCATCTTGAATACCTCGTTACCGCAAATGGCTCAAGCTCTCGGTGAGTCGCCGCTAAAAATGCAATGGGCTGTCATCAGCTATGCACTGACATTGGCCATATTCATCCCTGTCAGTGGCTTTTTGGCCGACAAATACGGTACACGCCGCATATTTCTAACAGCGATTGTGATATTTTCTGTCGGATCGATACTCTGCGCCGCATCGCCAACGTTAGATTTTCTGATAGGTTCACGGGTAATACAAGGCATTGGTGGGGCGATGATGACCCCTGTTGCTCGATTGATATTGGTCAAATCCTACCCTCGCAATAAGCTGCTAACCGTGATGAATTTTGCAGTAATACCGGCACTGGTAGCGCCATTGGTCGGGCCTGTATTGGGTGGTTATATCGTACAATATACCAGCTGGCATTGGATATTTTTAATCAATATTCCCATGGGTATCCTAGGGTTTACGATAGGTAAAAAACTGGTGCCAGCGTTGTTTGAAGATACCAAAAAGCTCGACTGGATAGGATTTGTGTTGTTTGCGGCAGCAGCATGCGGATTTACGCTTGCTGTCGAGTTTGGTTCGCAAGAAGGCCACGGGCTATATGGGTTTCTGTACGGTTTGGGTGCTAGCGTACTTATCAGCGCATATGTCTGGCATGCCAAACGACGACAAAAACCACTGTTTCCGCTCACGCTGTTTGACATTCGCACTTTTCGTATCGGTATTACCGGCAACTTATTCACGCGTTTGGGCATCAGCGCTGTGCCCTTTCTGCTGCCGCTACTACTACAGGTAGTGTTTGAGTACTCGCCATCGCAAGCAGGATGGTTGCTGGCTCCTATTGCGATAGGTGCTATCGGCATTAAACCTTGGGTCAGTAAGATTATTCAGCGCTTTAGCTACCGCAAAGTGCTGGTATACAACACCTTTTTCATGGGGTCGCTCATTATCCTGTTGGCACAGTTTGACGATGCCTCACATTGGCTTTGGTTTATTCCTATATTAATCATAGTTGGTGCTTGCAATTCGATGCAGTTTAGCGCGATGAACACCATTACTATTGGTGACTTAGAAGGAACACAGACCAGTAGCGGCAACAGCCTTATGGCCGTCAATCAACAACTGGCAATCAGTTTTGGTATTGCCTTTGGCGCCGCCGTGCTCAACCTCTTGCGTGAGCGCTTTCAGCTCGACACGCTAGCAGCATTTCAAACGACCTATTGGATACTAGGGATTGTCACCATTCTCTCAGGCCTGTATTTTTTACGTTTAAAACCGGAAGATGGTCGTGGGTTGTACTGAAATTAAGTCTTACTTACATTGAGTTGTACTGGTATATAGGTTTATTCACGTACAAAAATCGCTACAGTATTGCTGGTTCGAATTTTTTGCAGCATCTGCCTGCGTAGGCATAGCAGGCAAGAGGGTTTTGCAACAGCAATAAGCGTTGTCTCAATATTGCTTTTCACCGACCATATAAAACTTAGATGCTTTTATGCAGCCTGAACGCAGATCAGTAAAGTCAGCGCTATGATAAACAGTAACGTCTCTATCAAACGATACATAGTTAGTAAGCGTGCGAAGCAATCCTGTTTAATGTCAGGCACAAAAAAAACCAGCCCCTATACTGATGTCTATCAACGTAGAGGCTGGCAAGCGTCATGAATAGTACTGCAAATCAAATCAATTCAATGGCACTGAATTAAGGCGCTTAATCATTAACTTGTGATTGAATGTAGCGCTCGATTCCCATGCTCTCAATCAAGTCTTGTTGTGTATCCAACCAATCATCGTACTCTTCGTTACCATCTTTTAAGGTAACCAATAGCTGGCGAGAAACATAATCACCCTGCGTCTCACATAGAGTGATCGCATCAGTAATGATGTCGAACTTCTGCTTTTCTAAGAGCAAATTACACTCAATAATCTCTTGTACATCCTCACCCACAAGAACTTTACCAAGCTCTTGTAAATTCGGTAATCCACCCAATAGCAAAATACGGGCAATTAACTCATCTGACCATTTCATTTCAGCGATAGATTGCTTATACAATGAACCATTGAGTGACTCTAAGCCCCAGTGACGGGCAATGCGTGCGTGCAAGAAATATTGATTGATGGCAATCAATGATTGTCCAAGTACTTTGTTTAAAGCGCGAATGACTTCTTTATCACCTTTCATCGTCTTTCTCCCTAACCTGTTTATATGAGTTCTATATAATGTTGCTGTTCATATCTGTCATTCAAACAGCATTAAGGAGTGATTTCCGCCATCTGGCTTTGCAAGTAGTTTGACAGCCCAATCATATCGATCAGACGCAGCTGTTGCTCCAACCAATGTGCATGGTCTTCTTCAGTGTCTTTAAGCTGCTCAACCAAAATCTCACGTGTGACGTAATCATGCTCTTTTTCACACAGGGCGATGCCTTCTTTTAAGTGCTTTTGTACTTGGTATTCTAAATCAAGATCTGCCTGCAACATCTCTGGCACATCTGCACCGATATTGATTTTATCGACAGTCATATTAGGCGTGCCGCCCAACATAAGAATACGGCGGACGATCAACTGAGCATGTAAGGTTTCATCATCCATTTCGTGGTTGATACGTTCATACAGTTTGCCGTAATGCCACTCGGCATACATCTCTGAGTGAATGAAATACTGGTCACGAGCCGCAAGCTCACCACCCAACAAAAAGTTCAAATAATCAATGACCTTCTGGCTACCTTTCATCAGTTGCGCTCCTATATTATTGATTCTACAGTTTACGTCTATAACATCACATACAATCAGCAATACCAGTAAACTGAGTTGTGAAAACTCAAGTCAATAAGCCCTCTTACTGACTAAAGTATATATAGTAGCACAGAGGTACAGTGTTCCTTGTAACGTTAGGAACTGGGAATAAGATGGCAATTGAGAACAATAATTAGCTAGCCATTGCTAATAGCAATATTAGAATGATTGAGGAAAATAAAGAAGATAGAGATAGAAGTAAAGCTAGAGGAAGTACTGACTGTA
>NZ_JAKDUI010000220.1 GCF_030457785.1 Psychrobacter sp.
CGCATTCATCCCACTACCTTAGAGGTAGGGGATTTCTGCGGTAAAATGTTAAAGTGGTTATATTTTGCCAAACGTGCATGGATTTTGTATACATGTCGCCAAATGGTTTGTCGAGAGCGTGATATCAATCACGCTGTTTGGCGTCATGTTGTCTCGTTTTAATTACTATTTTAAAACTGAGTAAGGTTTTAGAAGAGCGTTGTAAAAGTATATTTTTAGTCATTAGGAGTTTTATGTGTATCGTCGCCGTCGCTTGGCAACTATTTGATGAGATGCCTTTGGTGTTATTGTCCAATCGTGATGAGTTTTTGCAGCGTCCGACTGAGCCATTGCACCAGTGGTCTGACCAACCGATTTATGCGGGTCGTGATAAAAAAAGTGGTGGTACTTGGTTGGGTGTTCATCGAGAGCAGCAGGCAAGTTTTTATGAACAAAACGGGCGATGGGCAGCTGTCTTGAACTATCGTGATGGCGTGCAGGCGAGCATGGATGAGCGTTCGCGTGGCGGCTTGGTCACTGATTTTTTGAGTAGTGGTATAAGTCCGATGGCATTTGCAAGGCAAATTAGCCTGCAAGACTATGCAGGGTTTAACCTACTTATTGGCGATGCCACACAAGCTGTCGTGGTGAATAATCGTGGTCATGCGCCCACACCTTTATATTCAGGGCTACATGTTATCTCTAACGGTCAGCCAGACGATGGTTGGTTTAAAACGGAAAAACTACGGGGTCGGTTGCGACAAGAGGTGCTGCCGCTCATTGCAGAGGACGATACTTTTGCCTATTGGCAAGAGGCTGCCTTTGACGTGCTGTCTGATAGTAGGCAAGCACCAGCAGATAAGTTGCCAGATACGGGCATGACTAATGAGATTGAGCAGGTTTTGTCTGCTATATATATTGAGCCAGTCGCTTTTGGTGAGGTCGCAAGCGATTCTCCCACTTACGGGACGTGTACTCAAAGCATATTAACCTTACGTAAAGACGATAATAAAATCTCGAGAATAGCGGCCGACATAGTTAGTCGAGAGATTAATACTCATCATTTAGCATAAAAAATGCTCATTCTGATATCGTCGTTGCGAGGTATCAGGATGAGCAGCTATGCTTCGTGAGACATGTTTTTGCAAGACACGCTTTTGCAAGAAGTTGAATAGTGTTAAATCAACAGGTGATTGTCCTGTTCAGGGATAATCAATTCTTGTTCTAGGGGTAATTCACGTACTAGTTCTTGCAACGCGCGGCGATATACTCCGCGTTTGAAGTGAATAACTTGTCCGAGTGGATACCAATAACTGACCCATTGCCAGTGGTCAAATTCTGGCTTTCCTTCATCAAAGCGAATGTGTTGAGTGTTTGGCTCATCTAAGCGCAGCAAAAACCATTTTTGTTTTTGCCCTATACACAAAGGATACTGCCCATGCCGCACATAACGTTTCGGCAGACGATAACGCAGCCAGTCTTGTGTGACGGCCAATAAGTCGACATGACGTGGGTGCAGCCCGACCTCTTCCCAGAGCTCGCGATACATCGCATCTATCGGCGTTTCCCCGCGATCGATGCCGCCTTGAGGGAATTGCCAAGCGTTGTGACCAATACGTTTTGCCCACAGTACTTGTCCTTGTGTATTTGCCAAGATGATGCCGACATTGGCGCGAAAGCCATCTGCATCTATCATGAACAACCCTTTCAAAATGTTTAAAATCGCTTATTTCAATACGGTACTAGGCGTCAATCTTAATTATTATAAGTCGATTGTTGCTAGCATTGAATAAAAATAAGTTCTATTACCGTTATTAAACCAAGAAATAGGCGAAATGTGTAACAGTATTTTGCTATAAATTGTTTCACGAATTTAACTTTTTGAGAATCAATGGCTTATAGATAGGCTGATGTGGCAACACAGCGCTGAGCTTTTTGTCATACTCAATTTGATTTGACCAAGGCGTGGCCTTAAATTTGTGCTGATGGTTATGCTTGCGTCTGTACTTATGGTTGTATTGATGGGTTGCCGACTCTTCAATATGTTCTAAGCTGTGTCAGTGCGGTCGTGACTTTGTAAAATATGGTTTTGGCTTATGCTACACTGACAGTATTAAGGCGACATAAGGTCATAAGAGTGTGGAACTTTATGTCCAGCGAGTATGGAACTTTATGTCCGCCGAACTTCAATTGGTTGGTTTATAAATGAGCTAAAAGCGGATAAATGGTGGTGCTAGCTCTTCAGTGAAAGCACGGTCTAGACTAGGTAAATGACCCGATTAAATTAATAACAGCTTGATTAATAATTGTATCAATCAAAAACATAATAAGGATAAGTTGAGATGTCAAAATCAAAAGCAAGCGTCACGTGGCAAGAGAATAAAGCATTTATGGGCGTATCACCGTCTGGCCATAATGTACAAATCGATGCCGATAAAGAAAAAGGCGCCAGTCCCATGGAGCTGGTTTTATTAGGGCTTGGTGGTTGTGCCAGTTATGATGTGGTTTCTATTTTACAAAAGTCACGTCAGGATGTGACAGACGTACGTTGTGAACTGACGGCACAACGCGCTGAAACCATTCCGGCTGTTTATACTGACATTCATATTCACTTCGTGGTGACCGGTCAAGATATCAAAGAAAAACAAGTTGAAAAAGCCGTTCATTTATCAGCAGAAAAATACTGCTCAGCCAGTAGAATGTTGGTAGCGGGTGGGGTTAATGTCACCCACGATTTTGAAGTGATTGCAGGCTAGGGGTTCATCTAATCATGAATGCATTCTTTGAGTTGGTTTCCAATACCGCAGCGTCGGCGATTTGGGCAATGATGGTGGCTAGTCTGCTACCACTTGCTATGGCGATGACTGCGAAGCTTCTAGGTGGCTTTAGCCTTGCTGACAATGCGCATCCGCGCAATTTTTTGCAGGGAACGACAGGTGCAGCAGCACGCGCCAATGCGGCTCAGCAAAACAGCTATGAGACCTTACCTATATTTTTGGCGGCAGTACTGACCGCGATGTTATTCTTTGTGCCGCAGTTTATTATCAATGTATTGGCTTGGCTATATGTGTTGATACGTGTTGGCTATTGTGTGGCTTATGTCATCAACTTAGCGACCTTTCGCTCGATACTCTGGGTATTGTCAATGGCTTGTTCAGTGATGTTGTTTTACCTAGCGATTCGAGTGAGTGTGTAAGTCTAGGCTGCACGTATATAGGCGGTGTCTTTTTTAACTTCTAACGGTAGAGTAGTGATTATTTATTCGACGCTAGCGTTTAGAGCATCGATAATCGCTACTCTATTTTTTTCTCGTTTGATGCTGCCCCACAGCGTTTGCGCCTCGTTATAGCCTTTGGTAAGCATGCCGAGCCATTGTTTATAACGCCCCACCAACACCACATCGTTTTTTGCTGCACCTTCTAAAAACTTAATCTGATGCCCAATTAAATCTGTCCATGATAGGGTCGTGGCATCTTCTACAGCTTTATTATCAACCAGCGCGATCAAATCAGGGCGGGTAACGGCGCCACGTCCCAACATCAAGTGGCTGGTACCTGACTGCGTCATGCAATTTTGCGCTTGTTCTGCATTCCATATCTCACCATTGGCAATTACCGGAATATCGAGCGTGTTAAAATTTTGAATTTTGTCCCAATAAGCCGGTGGTTTATAGCCTTGGGTTTTGGTGCGTGCATGGATAGTCAGCCAATCTGAACCACTCGCGGCAATGGCGTTGCGAATGTCATCCATGCGACAGGTGTCGGTATAACCCAAGCGAATTTTTGCTGACACTGGAATATGACTTGGAACGGCACGGCGTACAGCACTGATGATGTCGTACATAACCTCTGGCTCGTCTAACAGTACCGAGCCACCACGATGGCTGTTAACTGTCTTGGCAGGACAACCAAAGTTGATATCAATCGCAGGCGCACCTAGCTCACAAGCGTAAGCGGCATTTTCTGCCATTAGTTGTGCTTCACTACCTAGTAGTTGCACATGAATCGGCGTACCTGAAGCGGTCTTGGCATCATTATGCAGCTCGGGTACGTATTTATAAAATACATGCGCAGGCAGGACGTGCTGGGTCACACGGATGAACTCGCTCACTGACCAGTCGTAGGGACGACCTAAATCTGCTGCAATTTGGGTCAAGATTTCTCGCATCAATGGATCTGTCAGACCTTCCATGGGGGCGAGTAGGCGAACGGGGTTGGCAAAGAACGGTGATCTGAAATTTTGGTCTGCCTGAAGGTTTGGATTATGGTTCATGGTGGTAACATCATCATTGTCAGCTGAAGTTGGTAAAAAAGGCGATCAAGTGCAAGTTGAGTAGGGCGTTAAGTATTGCCCAAAATCACTTTTTTACCCGTCTGCAATCCTGATATTAGATCTTTAATTTTATGAATATCTAAG
>NZ_JAKDUI010000221.1 GCF_030457785.1 Psychrobacter sp.
GCTTATTCTCCTGTTAGTGGATTATAAGCAGTTACACAGAGTTTGGGAAACTCCCCGTTTTAACGAGAACAGTAAATACATTTCTGCTGTCCAACGTCCAATACCAGTAACGGCGGTCAGCGTTTTAACGACTTGCTCGTTTTCCATGGTCTCTAGTGCTGCAAAGTCAATATCGTGATCTACCAAGGATTTTATATAACGGATTTTTTGCTTAGATAACCCTTGTGCTCGTAACTCGTCATCGTTTGCGTTCATGATGCTTTGAGGTGTTACCAAGCCAGCATCCAGCAGACGTTGCCAAATACTCGCTGCAGCTGCCACTGAAAGCTGTTGACCAACCATCGCGCGTACCAGCTGCTCAAATCCTGCCTCTTTGTGTCTCAGGCTAGGCAATCCAACTTGCTTGTAAACAGCAGCGAACTTTGGTTCGATAGCAATCAGTGCTGTTATGTGTTTTTCTAGCTGATCAGAGTTCTCAATGATTTGCATGCTCATAACGGATTCGCTTCTATAAAAAAAGGACTGCTAGCAGCAATCCTTTGGGTTCCATGCTATTTAAATCACAACAAGTATTATTTGTGATCTAAATAGTATCGCCAGACTCGTCGAATCTATTACTCACTGTCTGACTTAGGTTTTTTTAGCAGTACTAGTACAGCACCGTTACCACCATCTTTTGGCGGCGCAGAGCAAAAGGCCAATACTTCAGGTAACTGGCGCAGCCAACCATTGACACAGGTTTTTAGGATGGCTTCGCTGCCTTTACCATGGACAATCTTCACCACGGTTTCATTATTTTGTTTGGCTTGACTTAGTAGTTGAGTCATCGCTTCGCGGGCTTCTTCGATGGTACAGTCGTGAATGTCTACCGCATCATACCAACGGAGTTTGCCTTTTTTAAGTTGATCGAAGACCTTGTTTTGCAGAGTAGGCTGTTTATAAGACAGTTGCGCCTCAGCAGCGACAGGGTTTAGTAGTGCCTGCATGTCCGAGAGTCCTGCACCTAGATCAATGCTATCACTGCCTTGGGCTGCGGCACGCTTTGACAGCGTGGTTGCATCAGGTTTGCTGGCTTTTGCGGTATTGGTAGGCGAGCGCACGTTTTTGTCTTCCAGCATCTCGACGCCATGCATCGCTTGCATGAAAAGTACTTTATCATCATCGATATGTTCACTATCCATCCGTTTGACTGTCTTTTTGACTTGTTTTTGCGTAGGCAGTGAGACTGGTTCTGTTGGCTTTTGATTTTCACCTTCTGGGGAGTTGGTGTCACGGCCTTTGCTCAGTTGACCTTTGAGTTCTTTGAGCTGATCTTGCATTTCTTTTGAGAATAGAGAGTTTGACATAAATTTTGAGTATCGTTGGTTAATGGATGAATGTTAAATCGTTTATCGAGTAGCCGCTTTCAGGGTGGCTTTACTTTCAAAATCGCTTTTATGGTTTGAGCTACTTTTACTATTTTAGGTACTGTTTAAGCTACCTTACTCGTCTGCTGACAGACCTGCAAGTAGGGATTGTAGTGCTTGACCAGGGTGATCAGTCTTCATGAACTGCTCACCGATTAAGAAATGCTGAATATCATTGTCTAACATCAAACGAATATCAGCACTGCTATGAATACCACTTTCGGTCACGATGAGTGCTTTCGGTGCGCTGCTGTCAGCATCAGCGGCCAATGCGTCGATTAATATATTTTTTAAGTCGAGTGTGGTTTGTAAGTTGACATCAAAAGTGTTTAAGTCACGGTTATTGATACCGTAAATATTGTGATCTGAACGTGGTAGTGCAAGCGCGCGCTCAAGCTCGGACTGCGTGTGAACCTCAATCAAAACGTCCATACCTAATTCGATGCTTAGCGCATGTAATTCTTGTACTTGAGCATCATCTAGGCAAGCCATGATGAGTAATATACAATCTGCACCCATTAGATAGGATTGATAAATCTGATACACATCTATCATGAAGTCTTTGCGTAGTATCGGCAGGCTAGTTGTATTTGCTGCTGCGATAAGATAGCTGTCATCACCTTGGAAGTAATCTCGATCGGTCAGTACGGACAGACAGCTGGCACCGGCTTGCTCATATTGCTTGGCAAATAAGGCAGGTGCGAAGTTTTGATTGATAACCCCTTTAGAGGGCGATGCTTTTTTTATTTCAGCGATGATGCCGACACCGTTTTCTTGGGTACTAGCGGCTCGCAAGGCATTTGCAAAACCACGGCGTGGGTGAGTGTCAGCTAATACTTGCGCCTGTAAATCTTCAAGAGATAGCACGTCACGTGCTGCTTGTACTTCGATTTTTTTGGTCGCGACAATTCGCTGTAGTACTGAAGGTATGTCTGTATTGGTCATGCTTATATCCGAATATCGTTAGATGTAAATAGACAGTGGTAGCTGGCTTTAATTTTTGATTTTACGTATGGGTAGTTTGTCCTAACTATCATATGGCCTGATTTAAGCGTCAGCCGCGAGTTTTTGTGTGTACTGCGCTAAAGACTCAAGCTTAGCTAGAGCGTCGCCATTTTGTATGATTTTTTGTGCTCGGCTCACACCATTAGGGTAGTTGCTGGCAAGGCCTGCTGTATATATTGCTGCACCTGCGTTCAGTGCAATCATATCACGGGCTTTGAGAACAGAGGTATCGCTCGTCTCTGTACCTGATAAAGCCGCGCGTATCAGTTCAAGGCTTTGCTCAGGGGACGCAACATCAAGACCGATCAGTGTTTGTGATTCGATACCAACGTCTTCCGGCGTTATGTCATAGACAGAAACTTCTCCGTCTTTTAGCTCAGCAACTGTGGTTGGGGACGCCAGACTGATTTCATCCAGCCCGTCTTTTGCACCGACGACCATGACGTGTCGTGCGCCTAAATTCTTCATTACTTTGGCGATAGGTTCACATAACTGTGCCGTAAACACACCAATAACCAAATTGGGGACGCCAGCTGGATTTGTTAATGGTCCTAAAATATTAAAAATGGTTCTCGCTTTTAACTCACGACGCACAGGAACAGCGTAGCGCATGGCGCTATGGTGATTCGGTGCAAATAAGAAGCCAATACCTTCGTTTTCTATACATTGTTTGGCCTGCTCTGGCGTCAGTGCCAAGCTAATGCCAGCTCGCTCAAGCAAGTCTGAACTCCCTGACTTGGTAGAGACCCCGCGGTTTCCGTGTTTGGCGACTTGCGCGCCGGCAGCAGCGGTTACCATAGCCGATGCAGTGGAGACATTGAACAAATTAGCGCCATCGCCACCAGTACCAACGATGTCAACTAAGTAGTCACAGCTTTCGGGTGTGATGTTGGCAGCCAAAGTACGCATGGCACTTGCTGAGGCGGTAATCTCATCAATCGATTCACCTTTCATGCGTAGAGCAGTTAAAATAGCACCCATCATAGCATCGCTGCATCTGCCTTGCATGATGACAAGCATGACTTGGTACATTTCATCAAACGTCAAATCAATGTGCTGAAAAACCCTGTCTAAAGCTGTTGCCAGCAGTTTGTGTACCTCTTCATCAGACAGTTGAGCGATGCTATCTGGCGTGAGGGCTTCTTCTATTTTTGTCAGGCTCATTATATTCTCGCTTGCTGTTTTTATATAGGTGAATGTCTGTTTTTATGTGAGTGCTAAGTGGTGAAAACGCAGCTCGGGTGGCTGTACGTCCAACCTTTCATATTGAACGGTGCGTTAACCAACTTGTGGTAAATGGTCTGTAGGCAGTACTGCTACATTGTGTGTCTTCAAAAAATTATTGAGTAGCTGGTAGCCTGCCTCGCTTAATATGGACTCAGGGTGGAACTGTACTCCTTCGACAGCGTACTTGATATGGCGTATACCCATGATCTCCTCAATACTACCATCTGTATTTTGTGTCCATGCTGTCATTTCAAGACAGTTTGGTAGACTGACTTTATCAACCACTAGTGAATGATAGCGTGTGACTTGTACAGGATTGGGTAGGTCTGCGAATACACCTTGTGCATTATGGTATACGTCAGACCGGCGACCATGCATCACTTTGCCTGCTTTGACTACTTGACCGCCAAAGGCCTGACCAATTGCCTGATGACCCAAACAAATACCTAATATAGGTATGATGCCTTTGAAGGTGTCAATGACGTCTAGCGAAATACCTGCACGGTCTGGATCGCACGGCCCAGGACCGATAACGATGACATCGGGTGCTAGCGCCTTGATTTGCTCGATGGTGGCTTGGTCGTTGCGCCAGACAGTGAGATCCTGTTGTAACTCGCCGAAGTACTGCACAATATTATAGGTAAAGCTGTCGTAATTATCGATCATTAATATCATTCGGCTTTCAACTCATTATATTATTATTTTATTGGGGGTGTATCT
>NZ_JAKDUI010000222.1 GCF_030457785.1 Psychrobacter sp.
AACATTGTAAATAGTATCAATGAGTTACAATGTGGCTTATCCCGAACTGGGGTTACTAAAGGTGTGATGGTCGATTCCTAGCTAACACGAGCGGTAACACGAGCACTATTGTTTGTCATACCAACCTACTTTTATAATGACCGTGGTAGGTGAATGCCACCCACATCAACCGTGCAACATTTAGCTTGTTAAAAGTGCTTAGCGGTGAAGTCATTAGCAACTCATCACTTTCTGAAGAGACAAACTTTGGGCGAACATAACGATTATTTATGATTTTTTTTGGGTCATTGTTTCGATCACAGTCTATACATAACGAGAGATTTAGCCTCCGTGCTTTATTACATAGCGTTATTGAACGTCTGTACCAACCTTATAAGCTAGCCTTATCGTTGGCCGTTTGCCTGTGCCTATCTACTCCTGCTTATGCCTTTCTTTCTGATGCCGCTGCAGCTGACCAGCCCGCCCTATCGCCTCTCATAACAAATACCAACATGGCTAACAGCCAGCCCGACGCAAGCGTAACCATCAGCGAGCGCAGGAAAATAGCACAAAACACGAGCAATATTAACAGCCTAACACCACCAAGTATTTGGCAACCTGAAACGACAAAACCAAGCTTATACGCCCTGCTAGATGCTGAGTTTGCTGCAGATCGCAATAATAAACAGCGTGCCATCACCATTTATAAGCAGCAATCTTTTAAAGAAGATTCAACAGCGGTTTTTGAGAGGGCACTGAGCTTATCGCTTCAAAATGAAAGTGTCGGAAACTCCTTACAATTTGCCAAATCATGGCAAACTCAAAACCCTGGCCACGTTCCTGCTTGGTTTTATGTCGCCCACTTGGCGCTACGAGCACACGACTATGTCTTAGCTGGTGACACACTAAATCGTATCTTGCGTTACGACCCTCGAGCAGATTTAAGTGAAATCCTAATCGGCATCTATCCTGATACCGATGAAGATAAACGTGATCTGCTCCTCGCCTTAGAGCCGCTTGATAGTGAACAAAACGCCTCGCTATCTGTATTGAAGGCGGGTTTGCTTTATCAGTTCAATGAGCCTGAGATTGCTATCATCCACATCGATCACGCATTGGAGATTAACCCTGATAATGTCCCTTTCATTACCTTAAAAGCGGATATCTTACGCAAAATCGCCACCTCAGAAACCGTTGTCAATTATGTCAGCCAAGCACGCCTACGCAACCCCGACAGCAAAGGGTTATACCTCTACGAAATTCGTTATTTGTTGGATTTAAGACAAAGCCAAGAAGCCTTGGAATTATTGCTAGAAGCACACGATCGCTTCAGTGACGACACTGAAATCACTCTGCTTGCTGCTTTAGTGAGCCTAGATACAGAAACCTATGATGAAGCTGACCATCTGCTAAATTTGCTCGCAAAAAATCCAGCTTATCTTGACCAAGCTTACTACTATTTAGGTATCAGTGCTGAGCGCCAACAACGATTTGAACAAGCCAAGTCTTATTTTAACAGTGTCATGCAAGAAGACTTGGTATTAGAAGCGCGTAGAAAAGTCGTCGCTTTAGAGCTGATCAATGACGACGCCGATGCCGCAATTGCTGCCTTGCAAAAACTGCGCAGACAATTCAGCGTGTTTGCGCCCGACGCCTACGTGATGGAAGCGGATGTTTTATGGCAACAAAATGAATCGCAAGCAGCCTTGCAACTGCTAACACGAGCATCTCGCGATTACCCTGATAATGAAATGTTGTTGTTTGCCCGCTCCCAACTCCTCGACGATCAAGACGACTATATCGTCAAACGCATATTGCTCAATCATTTACAATCGCTTGACCCAAGCAATCTGACCTATCAGCTGAGTTATGCTCAACTATTGCTGGCCAACGACCTCAGCTCTGAGCGAGGTTTAATACTTGCCACAACCATTTCTCAGATTTCCTACGATGACCCACGCTATGATAATGACTTGCACTTGCAAGCTCTCAACGTATTAGCAGGAAACGCTTTAGCCAACGAAAACTACCAGCAAGTCATCGACCACTTGAAGACGCCTTATGATGTCTTCCCTACTTTGCGCTCGGGGACTTTATTACTGCGCGCTTATCAGGGCTTGGGCGACAATGACAAGGTCGGCGCCCTACTATCAGACTTACAACAGCGTTTTTCATTCGGTCAGCAAAACGTCAACGACCGCGTACAATTGTATTGATGTGCTGGTTTATCTAGCATGCCCTACTGGTTTGTCAAACACGCCCTATAAGTATTGTTGTTACAAGGCGATTATAAGACACTAACACCCACGTATAACTGAGCAACAAATAAAGCGTAAGCTACCCACTTATAACCATCATTATTTTGTACACCTGCCTATTTTTGAGGATATATCATGTCATTAGCAGCCTCTGCTTATAAGCCCACCAAACTCTCCCTATTCACTGCGATGACTGCGGCACTCGTCATCACCTCTGGCTGCCAATCACTAAAAACAGGCAGCGCTGCCAATCCATCAGGCACAATGGCACAGGATCAAACCAGTGAACAACCGCAAAAACTTGATGACTTTAATATCACAGGTAAAATAGGTGTCACCACACCCGCGAGTGACACTACCGGCGCGCAAGGTGGTAGTGCCTTTTATGCATGGGGACAGCAAAATGAACGCTTCGCTATCGAACTGATTGGCGCATTGGGGATTGGAAAAACCAATATCGAATACAATGGACAGACCGCCACATTGGTAAGCGAAAAGACAGGTACATTGACAGCAGATGATCCTGAAACACTGCTATCAAAAGCCACTGGCTGGCAAGCGCCTATCTCTCAGATGCCTTATTGGATATCTGGTCAACCAGCGCCTTCAGACAGCACACCTCAGCTTGATGATCAAAACCGTTTGATTGGTTCGGTTAATGGTGAGTGGACGGCAACCTTTACCTATCAAGGGACAGAAACACTGCCAAGCAAAATAAGCGCAACTCAACCACAAGGCAACAAAGTGATCATGACTATCAATCATTCAACCTCCCAAGATTGATCGGCAATGGATAAACGATCAGCTACTCATCAACCCCCTTCTTGTTTATCAAGACATCTGTGAACGACGCAATATTATGACTGACCATTTAGCCGTTTCATCTAACTCTGCCCTTACCTACCTATCACCCGCCAAAATTAATGTATTTTTGCACATCACAGGTAAGCGGGCTGATGGCTATCATAACCTACAGACCGTCTTCCGCCTGCTGGATTGGGGGGACTATCTGCATTTTTCGGTACAAGAACCACTGATAACCACCAGCAGTGACATTAGCAGCGATGCGCCAAGCCTTGATAAGCTATGCAGTGAACTGCTACTCTTAACCGGTGCAGAATCGATAACGACAAATATAGAGGATAATCTGATATTCAAGGCAGCACGCGCTTTATTAGACACTGCCATAAAGTTGAATAAGCTACCTAAGCAGCTACCATCCGTACAAATCACCTTAGATAAACACTTACCGATGGGTGCAGGTCTCGGTGGGGGCTCCTCAAATGCCGCGGCTACCCTATTGGCACTAAATGAGATTTGGCAACTTAATCTTAGTCAAAATCAGCTGATAAAAATTGCGGCGACAGTCGGTGCAGATGTACCGATATTTATCTTTGGGCAAGACGCTGTTGCCACGGGTATTGGAGAAGAGTTGACGGCTATCGACTTGCCGGATCAACATTATTTAATCCTAACACCTGATGCACATATCGATACTGCCACCCTCTTCTCGCATCCGAGACTGCACCGTGATATCGAGCCACTTGCCATAGAAACTATTCAGCATCAATCAGACCGTTACACGCAAAGCCTGCTTGCCCCCTACCGTAATGTCTTCACACCAGTGGTGATAAGCCTCGCTCCTGCTGTCGATGAGGCATTACATTATCTACAAGGGTTGGAGGAGTTGGCACTCGGCACAGCCCGCATGACTGGATCGGGCAGCTCAGTCTTTTTACCATTAGATGCGAGCGTGGTATCTGATCGTGCACTTTTGGCTAAATGGATTGAAGATGCACCCTGTGCAGGTCGCATTGTTAGTAATTTATAGCGCTGACTGTCTATAACACTGATTCTTTACTAACTCTTATTGGCTTATAACACTTGTAATTGCTAAGTAGCCAAAGATTGCACCAAAACCCAAAATAACACATTGGGTTGGACTGAAAAACGCCTCAATCGTTCATTAATTAAGATTAAACGCCAGAAAAAACCGCAAATGACTTGCAAAATCTAAAAATTTACTTATAATAGGTCGCCTCAATAGGGGTATAGCCAAGTTGGTAAGGCATCAGGTTTTGATCCTGACATCCGTTGGTT
>NZ_JAKDUI010000223.1 GCF_030457785.1 Psychrobacter sp.
AGTATGAGCATTACCTAAGAAACCCCTACCTCTAAGGTAGTGGGTAGTTCATGACTTAAAGTATAGGATTTTTATAAACAGCAGTTAAGAGTTATTTTGAATAGAAACAGAGGTGACAGGGATAGGGCTTTCAGCAAATTGAAATGACTGACAACCTGTCAATAAAACTGTTGATATGAATATATAAATTAGGGTAAAAAACTTCATACTACTGTCTCGAGATGTCGGCTACTTAAGCGTAATTTAATTGAGCGCACCCTATACCGTTTATTATTAAATAAGCGATATAGGCTGGCTGTATTATTGAGCGCTTGATGACCAAACGGGTGAGCGGATAGTACCTTTTCCAGACTTGCCAAATGACTTGCCGCCGTTCAAAGAGTGAATAAATAGTACGCCCTTACCATTTTGCTTTGAGGCGTAAACCACACGCTTACCATTGGGAGAAAAGCTCGGCGCTTCATCGATGCCTGTATTGCCTAAATTAGCGGTAACTGTACCATTCTGATTCATGATGGCGGCTGATGAGCCGTTTAAGAAGGCAATTTGTGAGCCGTCACTGCTGAATTGAGGACTGGTCGCATATCCACCGTTTGATACCTTGCTCGTTTGTTGTGAGTCAAAATCATAACGATAGATTTGTGGTTTATTGAAACCCGCACGGTCGCTGACAAAAACAAATGAATTGCCATCAGGTGCATAGCTTGGTTGTACTTCGCTACTTGTCCAGTTTGTCAACCTTTTGGGCTTACCACCACTGGCAGAGATTTCATAAATATGGGCGCTACCTTCAAAGCTACTGGAAAACAGTACCTTACTACCATCTGGAGAAAATGATGGACTCAGGTTGCTGCCAGGAAAAGGGGTTAATGGTGTAGCGCGGCCACCGCTGATATTCTGTACATAGATAATCGGGTAGGATTTATCACGCTGTACCGAATATGCAATTCGGTTACCATCTGGCGACCAAGTCGGTGAAAAAATAGAGCCTTCTACTTCAGTGATCGTTCTTGCATTTTCACCATCAGCATCCATGACTTTTAATTGGGAGGTTTTTCCTTTTCCTGTACCCACTTCCTCGATATATGCAATACGTCCTGAGAAATCCCCTGGCGTACCAGTGATCAGTTCGTAAACTTTGTCAGCGATGACGTGAGCTGCATAACGCATGTCTTCTGGGTTGTTATCAGCGGTTAGGCTCTGCTTGCCTTGCTTATTTTGCCTCCCTTGAAGTACCTGCCCAGAGTTTACATCTATGACTTCATAATTCGTGGTGACCTGTCCACGATTACTGCTAGTACTACCGACCACTAAATAAGGTATTCCCATGCTTTGCCAGACAGGTAGGCTGCTTGTCAGATCGTTACTACTATGCGGCTGTTGCGGGAAATTACGATTGGTCACGGTCAACTCAGTCCTGCTTAAGTCATTAAAAATGATAGGTGACAATACGGAGTCGCCAGCAAAAGGTACAAAAGCGACTTGGTTTTGTTGGACAGGAATCTCATAGTCCAACTCTAATACGACTGGTGCTGCGAGCAAGTGAGGAGAAACCAGTAGACTAGAAGCACTGAATAGTAGTAGTGCTAGTAACTTTTTATGGGTGTGCATGAGTGGATTTAGCTCCTAGAATAGTATGGTTATCAATGTGATAAAGAGTAAGTTATCAATAATATGAGGCCTGAGCAACTTATTAATTGCGCCCTCTAAACTTTATGGTAAAGGTGGGGTACTTAGGGTCATCAGGACTAATTGGTAAGCTTCCGGTATCCAACACCGCTTGTCTCGCTGCTTGATTCACAGCGCTATCAGGTCCTGAAGCGCTAACGTTTGTGATACTGCCATTGGTATCGACTGTGATTGTTAACGTGGTGCGCTGAGTTGAACCTTGTGCTGGACTGTAATTGTTTTTAATTAAGCGGAGAATCTCACTATTACTGGTACCGCGACTACCACTTGCAGCAGCTTGGCTGCTATCTTGAGTGCTTCCAGAGCGGGTTGGTTGACCGTCTGATAAGCTAAAGACTTGCTCGGTACTCTCAGCGCCACCTGAATCGATCCTAATATTGGGATCACTGGCTGTCGAGCGTTCAATCTTAGGTGGGTTGTTTTGTTTTTGACGAAACTCATTGAGCCTTTCTTGTTCTTCCCTTTGCTGTCTTCTTCTATCTTCTGCGACTGCTTCCTGTTCTTCCAAGGTTTTTTGATCTATTTGGACAGCGGACTCAGCTACTTGGCGTCTGTATGTTTCCCTTCTTTCTGAAAGCTGCTGTTGTTGTTCTTCGCTCATGAGTATTGGCTGGCTGGGGGAGTCATCAGATCGTGTAAATACGGGTACGCTTTGCGTGTTGGGTTGGCTGTCAGTACTGTCGCTCGATGTCTGTGAGGGCACGCTAGCTGAGGTCTCGACTGTAGTATTACTAGTCTGTGTGGACTGTGCCGCCGCTGTACGGTTAGCGAGTATTTGACCTTGCATATCGGCAAGCTGTTCAGGAGATATCATGACTGTTTCAATGCTGCTCGCCGTCTCAACAGTGGTAGCATGAAAAGAATAAACCAGAGCACCGACCACAAGTCCATGTACCAACAAGCTAAGTAGCGTTGGTAAAGCTATCCCATTACCTTTCGGCTGGGTGGGCACATAGACGATCGGTGCATTATGCATGGTTTGGTATACTCGTGAACGTGGTGCATTAGATTTGCGCTTTCACTGTGACAATCTAGGCAAAATAACAATCTAGCTAGGAAAAACTAATCCAAGAAAACAGAATAATAAGTCAAAAAAAGTTAGATAAGTGGGGTTACTGTTACGTTGCTATTGCAATGATGCTGCAGGCAAAGGCGTACCTGTGAGCAATCCTACTTTCTCAATACCTGCTTGCTGTAAATTTGCCATCAATGTCATGATGGCACCATATTGGTTGTTCTGATCGGCATTAATCATCACTTGTACGGGCTGTGATGCAGTATTGTTATTTTGAGACTGTAAATTTGACAAAGTATCAATGAGTTCAGGCTCACTGATAGGCATGTCAATATTGTTTTCATAACTGATAAAAATCTCACCATTACTGGTCAAAGAGACGATGACAGGCAGCTGGCTCTGACTCATCGTGTTGGTTTGTTCTTTTGGTAAGTCGACATCGACACCAGTGATTAGCATTGGTGCTGTGACCATAAATATCACCAACAGAACCAGCATGACATCGATATAGGGTACGACATTCATTTCTGCATTGAGCGATTTTTTTTCACGGCGATAGGGACTTTGTTTCATGGCCCTGGCACCTGGCTGTTGGCAGTTTGTGGTTTTCTAACAGCATTACCTTCTTTATTTACATTGGCTCTGGTAGCACTGGTTTCGCGCTGAAGCATACCCGTCATCTCATCGCAAAATAGCGCTCTTGAGTCATATAGGAAGTTTGCTTTTGCAGTAAAATGATTGTAAGCCAAAACAGCAGGTATAGCGGCAAACAGACCCATGGCAGTAGCGATAAGGGCCTCTGCAATACCCGGAGCGACGGCAGCAAGCGTTGCTTGCTCACTTTGTGACAACCCAAGAAAAGCGTTCATGATGCCCCAAACCGTACCGAACAGTCCAACATAAGGCGCAACCGAGCCGATACTGGCAAGCGTTGTCAGTCCTGACTCTAGTAACTGCTGCTGACGACCCAGTCCGACCCTTAGCTTGCGCTCAACACCATCAATGATATCGTCTTTAGGTTGTCGCTTCTTATGCATTCTGAGGTATTCAGAAAACCCGACATAAAAAATCTGCTCAAGTCCTTGGCGATCAGGTGAGCCCTGTATGCCTTGATAAAGCTTTGCCAAATCTTCACCTGACCAAAACCAAGTCTCAAATTGTTGATCAAAATTCTTAGCAGTACCAAGTCGTGCACTCATCCGAAAGATAATCACCCAACAAAATAGAGATGCCAGTAATAAAAGGGCCATGACAAATTGAACGAGGAGGCTGGCTTCGAGAATAAGATCGATGATATTTAATGATTCAGGCATGTATTTTACTCATGAGTGATTGGGACGTGTCTTCATTTTAAAGCCACCCTAATGAGGGCAAGGGCTTTCAATCGTGTCCTACAACTGACTGATTGTGACAACAGGCAAATCAGCTGATTGGTGACATCTACATTATAAACAATGAACCGACTGCCGATTGAAGTCTGACAAAGCATATCGACGGCCTAGTGTACTTTGAAATGGCAAAAAGGTCATTTATTAAAGTGTTAAATATCGAATATATTATCGAATATATTATCGAACATATTATAGCATTGTCTCACCGCAGTTGGTTTTAG
>NZ_JAKDUI010000014.1 GCF_030457785.1 Psychrobacter sp.
GCTGCATGACCACTCTGCCATCCAGCCAATCAAGGTGGACTATATTAGCAAAAATAATTTAAATTACAAGTCATTTTTAGCTAAATTCAGGTTATTTATTGGCTGATAACAATTAAACCTCTATTCAAGGCTGTTTTAGTGTTTTGGGCGTCATCGGCAAGCGTCAACTTACCGATAAATCACCAGACAACCGTGAAAGATAAAAATCGTACTTTATACAAACTCTTTGTTTTCACTTTTGGCTTTTTTGATATCGCGGTAAGTGGCAGTACAGATTAATAAGAGTACGGCAAGCGTAATTGCTGGCCAAATTAAAATATAAAAGCCATAGATAAAGACATTGTCCATGATAGCTCCTTATAGTATTAATATTTGTTTTGCGGCTGATTAAAAGCCAACCAGCCACAAACACAAACTGTTTTATTTAAGATCTTCAGGTGAAGGTATGTTGGCTTTCTTGTCGTAGTTGCCGACGCGCTCATTGATTAAGTCGAAATCGAAGCGCTCATTACCCATTAGACTGAGTATGACACAAGTGATGGTACTAGCACCATAAGCGGTTAATGAAGCGAGTAAGACCATATATTGACGTAGGAACCCAGTGGCGAATATTAGCATCAGTACTAGCGTAATGGCCGCTGCACCCATACCAATTTTGCGTCCCAAGAATCCGAACACCATTAGCCCAATAACAACAGCTGCACCAACGCTAGCCAATATTTCAAAGAAGAAAGCAACAAAGCCTGTGATTGGTAATAGCTCAAAGCGAACCACACAGAACATCAGTAGGCCGACGATTACGGCTGCCGTAAAGGCTGTATTGGTTACTCGGTTCCAAAAGACGCTGGCAATAACAGGGAATACAACAGCACCCCATAATGCACCAACAAAGACCAACATGACCAGAATATCGAGTTTGAAGCTAGCAAAAATCAGACCAGCAGCAGTGGCGACAATCATAGTGATACGACCGACTAACATCATGGTCTTAGGTTTAACTCGACCATTAGCGATGTTTTTACCATATACATCGGCCATCATAATTGTAGATAGTGCTGATAAGTCAGAATCAGCAGTCGATGATAATGAACCAATAACCAAGATAAAGAACAGTGCAATAAATACAGGATGTAGATAGGTACTGACCATCTGAGGAATCAGATTATTCATATCGCCATTAAGTGGCTCGATACCGATAGTCAAGGCCATAAGCCCGATCATACCAAGACCGATAACAATACCAGCGTAACCGACAGTAGCAGTGATGAACGTGGCTTTAATCTTGGTTTTATCAATCGCGAACAAACGCTGAGTAATGGTTTGGTTACCGATAGCGTATGCTAAGACCGCGACAAAATATGGCGCACCTTGATTAAAGAATGCTTCAGAGGAAAAGAAGTCTTGTTGTTCTAACGTTAGGTTAGAGAGACCGCTTACCATGACTTCAGGTCCACCCATCGCAAATAGTACTGATGGGATGATAATGATACCAATCGCCATTAGTGCGACCAACTGTGCAAAGTCGGTGAATACTGATGCACGGAAACCTGAGGTCAACGTATAGCTCAGTACACCGACACCCGCAATGATGACACCTGTTTGGAATGATAGAGGCGATAGTACCGAGACCAATGCACCAGCAGCAGTGAAGTTGACCATCAAGCTAATTAAGCTGCCCATAAGGTTGGATATGGCTAAAATTAATTGGCTTGATGAGCCATGGCGGGCATGGATTAGCTCACCTAGAGTATGACCATCTGGTGCGAGCTCGCGGAAGCGCATGCCAAAAGGGTAGATGAACAGAATCATCAATGCGCCCCAAAACCCGTAATGTATCGGTCCTGATACGCCATATGTGTAGCCGGAAGTGGCAGCAGCATAGAAGGATGCGGCCCAGATCCAAGTAGCAGTCATACTGGCTGCTCCCATACCAAAACCAACACCATGACCTGCGACCATAAAGCCTGAGGTCGTTTCCTTATCCTTTTTGATGAGTAAGGACAGAAGATAAGTACCACCATAAAACGCTAACAATAATAAAATTATGGTTAACGATGAAAACTGGAATAATGAATCAGTATTCAAATTCATACCTCGCATTTATTTTAAATAAAAGTTTATTGGGATATCTCTAACCAAAACTGCTAATAGTTCAAAATGGTTCAATGAAGCCTACTTAATTCAAGGGTGCAACCCTCAAGATGCGTCTATTGATGGGTTTTCCATCACGCTGTTAAGTGGCGAAACTCGATAATAACTGGATGCTATAAATGCCAACATAATAAGCATATATAACAAGACTGCTTAATGAGACTACGGATAAGCACTTAGTCATCTAACGATGACGTTAGCTATAATTGACAGCCTGATAGGCTGAAACACATATTCAATCGAGTCGTTCTTTTAACTCATTGTTTTGATGGACGTATCATTTGTAGTCTGAGTATTACCTATGTTGCTGACTGAAATATCAGCAACATAGGCGTAATATTTATAAATATAAACTACAGCTGTGTTAATTATGTGTTACAAAATCGTGCTGCAAGGGTAACCTATTATCTAACTAACCTCAAGTATATCCGTGAAATAGTCGGTTCTCGATGTCTGAGGGGCGCTAGAGGTCGAGGTCATAAGTCTGAAGACAGCGTTGGGTCTTTAGCGGATTTTGAAGAAAAGAGGGTAGAAGTGAAGGCTAATAGGTGCAAGTGGGGAAGAGGGTGAGATATCTATAATGTTACCAAAAGAGACATTGCCAAAAAACAGGTTGGCAAAGAACGGGTTGGCAAAAAAACATAAAGCTAAGCGATGCATAAGGCGTGTATCAACTTGAAGAAGATGGCTTCAATGAGTTGAAAATGGCTAAGTACCTGAATAATAAGTGACTCGATTGGCACGCAAAAATCCAGCCAAACCCAGGTTATAACGATCTGCGATGCGTACAGCGGTACTGGTCGGAGCAGACATTCCAATCAACCAAGGTATATGACCACGAATGGATTTTTGTACCAGTTCGATTGATAAGCGTGATGTCATTAATACACTATTGCTGTGTGTTTTATGACGAAGTTGCCAACCGATCAGTTTATCCAGCGCATTATGGCGACCAACGTCTTCAAACAGATGCAACTCTTCGCCTTGCATGGTCGCTGCAGCATGTACCGCACCTGTCAATTGATGCGTATGTTGCATGATATCGACTTGTCGTCGCATCTCTAATAAATAGTCCAGTTCTGGCATGTTAGATTTTACTCGTTCGGCATCTTGGCGATATATACTCAAATTAGGAAGCGCCTGTGTCAATCCTGTAATGCCACACATGCCGCAGCCAGTACGTCCTGCTAGCTGTCGTTTTTGCGCTTGAATATGCTGATGACAACGTTGGTTGAGTACCAAATCTACCACGTAAATATCATAGTCTCGCAGTTGGGTGATGCTTTCGTTAAGAGTATTTAAATCGGCGTCATCGGTGTCTGCAGTTTTGGTAAATAGCTGGTAGCTGGCGTCATCTGTCAATTGAGTGACCTCCCAGTCAAGCAGGTCATGGCCGTGCTGTATCAGGCCTTCACTGTACAAGAAGCCAAGAGCTAAATACTCAAGCTGGTGAGGGCTCGCCATCAGTACCGCATAATGGATACCATTGATGACGATGGCGACAGCCGCTTCTACCGCTAGACTGGCTGGTTGGTTTTCGATTTTAACAGGCGTCTCGTTAGCCTGCGTTCGAGCATGGTGAGGTAACATATCTGATGAGCGGTAGTGCTTTTGAGCCTGATGCTGACGAGCAAGTGGCGTCGCAGATAACGCAGATAAATCGGTCGGCTCACACGTAATCTCGGCTACAGATTTATCTGTGGCGTGGTTGTTATCGTTAACATGACTTTTCACTACCATATGCACCCATCATATTGTCTTATACTGTTTGGTTTACCGTATTGCTATTGCCACTGCTATTGCTATGCGGGATTGATCGTCTTAGTTTCAGCAGTGATACGTTCTAAGGCAACAGTGGTGGATTTATAAGCTGGTATGTGTGAGTGTGGTGCATGCGTGTCTAGGTCAAATAAATCGTTACACTCAGGGTAGTAGGCGGCTACAGCGTTGGAAGCGATATCCATCTCAGTCAATATCAGTGGTCCTAGTGTGCGTGGCCGAGTGGTGCTGTTTACACTACTTGGATTGTCTTGCCGTGACACTATGATGCTATCGCCTTTTTGCCAGCCTAAGCGGCTTATCTCGTCTGGATGCATAAACAGTACATCGCGGCGATTGGTTTGGCGATAGCGGTCTTGATAGCCAAAAATCATGGTGTTGAATTGATCATGGCTACGGACACTGGTCAATTGCCAGATTTTTTGCTCGTTGTTTTCATGGTTATTAACGCCATTAGACTCACTTGGCTCGTTTCTTGAGAAAGAGTTGGCTTGCGCCATTTTGGCAGCAACATAGGTAATCGGGTATTGCGGCACTTCAAACTGCGCTTTGCCGCTGTCTGTGTTCCAAACGTGATGGCGTGCCGGATGGTATAAGTGAAAGCCTCGTTCAGTAGTACGAATACGCTCGTTAAAATCCTCTAGACCATCAATCGCTTGAGCGATATAGTCGCGAACAATGTCAAAGTCTTCACTCATTGCTTGCCAAGGAATTGAGGTGTCAGCCCCAAGTACATGAGTCGCAATATTTGCCACGATTTGGGCTTCAGACTTTAGTGTGTCGCTGATAGGTTGGAGCTTACCTTGAGTACGCACAACTTGACACATGGAGTCTTCGACAGTAGCAAACTGCTCACCTTTGGCAGTAGTGATGCGCTCAGTACGCCCCAAGCAAGGCAGTATCAGGTTGTTTGCGCCTGGGTATAACATGGTTTCATTGAGCTTGGTACCGACGAAAATATTGAGTTGAGTGGTGGTTAACGCTTGTTGTATGGCACTGGTGTCAGGCGCGGCAACGGCATAATTACCACCCATACCCATGAAGGCTTTAATCTTACCATTGATCATCGCTTTTGCCCCTGTGACCACATCAAAGCCGTCTTCTTGTGGCATAGGGCGTTCAAAAACACGTTCGAGGCTATCAAGCAGGTTTTGGCTAGGGCGTTCATGGATACCCATCGTGCGATCCCCTTGCACGTTGGAATGCCCTCGAACTGGCGATGCACCTGCGCCATCAATACCAATCATCCCCATCAATAGCAGTAAGTTTGTGATCATGGATACATTATCGTCACCTTGCACATGTTGGGTAATGCCCATACCCCAGGTGCAAGTTGTCGCTGGACTGGCCGCAACCAGTTCGGCAACACCAATAATGTCTTCTTGTGAGATACCACAGCCTAGCGTGATGTCTGCCCATGACTGCTTTGCTAGCCACTGATGTAAAGGCTCAAATCCAGAGGTATGAGTGCTAATAAAGTCGTGATTGATTTTATCGTTTTCAGTCAACCATTTAGCAATGCCAGTCAGTAGCGCAGCATCACCGCCGATCTGAACTTGAATGACCTCATCGATGACAGCGCTGCTTTGCGCGGTTGCCATATGCATGGGGTTTTGTGGGTTTTTAAATTTGTTTGAGCCTTGCTCTCGCATGGGGTTTATTGAGATAGTACGGCAGCCTTGTTCATGAGCATGGGCAAGTAGCTCAAGCATACGAGGGTGATTGGTCGCAGGGTTTTGCCCAAACATCAATATCAGTTTGGCTTGGCCAAAATCTTCTAATTTCACCGTGGCTTTACCAACGCCCAGTTGTTTGCTAAGCATCACAGAGGTTGGCTCGTGACACATGTTTGAACAATCTGGCAAGTTATTTGTACCAAAACAGCGTACGAATAATTGATACATAAAGGCAGGCTCATTGGTAACTCGACCTGAGGTATAAAAGAGCGCTTCGTCGGGGGAGTCAAGCTGTCCCAACTGGATAGCGATAATCTTATAAGCTTCTTCCCAAGCTATGGGAATATAGCGGTCTTGCGTTACATCATAATAAACGGGCTCTGACAAACGGCCGCTATGTTCTAACTCATAACCTGACCATCCTTGTAGCTCGGTGACGGTATGTCTGGCAAAAAACTGGGCATCTGCTTTACTGGTCATCGTCTCACTGGCAAGAACTTTGATACCGTTTTCACAGACATCGATAGATTTATGTGATTTGTGATCGGGCCATGCGCAGCCTGGACAGTCAAACCCACCGTTTGGTTGATTGCTTTTGAATACACTGGCGCTACCGCGTGAAAAAGCTTGATAATCCATGAGTGTGCGTGTAGAGGAAATCAACGCAGGCCAGCCGGCGGCGGGATGGTTATAGATAGGAATTTTGCGCATGACAGATCCTCAAAAATAAGCAGTTAATCTAATAATTAATAACTATATAACGGAGCGTGTGAATATTGTAGAACTATTAACTATAGATAACAAAAAAACCTTTAAGAAAAATGCAGATTCTTAAAGGTTTAGATGATTGATTTACATCAACACACGATGTGACATCATATTTGGAACGTAGATTTTAATAACGGGCATCTTTGGGTTTTTTTCCAGAAGGCCAGTCATTTACTTTACCAGGGAAGTCAGGACGAGGCTGATGGGTAAAGTATTGTGCCACATCTACGGCATCTTGATCACTCAGCACATTACCATGACCCCATAGGCCTTTGGTCTGAATCCCCATTGGCATGTTGTACTTAACAAAAGCCGCTGCTTTATAGGTACGCGCCATGCCAGCACCTATATTAAATGATTCGTCACCCCACAGTGGAGGAAAGACAATGTCACCACGGCTGTCTTTGATGCCTTCGCCATTATCACCGTGACAGGAGGCGCATTGAGCTTGGTAAATTTTTTCGCCACGCACCGGGTTGGGTATCAGTGAGCTGTTGATTTCCCCTGCATTATTGATATCGACCTTTTGATCTCTAGGCGTGTTTTGCGATAACCATTCCATGTAAGCCATCATCGCTAGCATCTCAGGAGACTCTCGATCTAAAGGTTGACCATTCATAGAACGCTGAAAACAACCGTTAATACGTGCTTCTAAATCGACTTCTGTCCCAGAACGAGGCATCACGCGTGGATAGGTGTTATAGCTATTAATATATGGATCGCCCAGTGGTACTTTGCCCTGCGAGATATGGCAGCTATTGCAGTTCATTTGTGCACCCACATGCTCTGGTAGCAAGCGCTTTGTTTCGTTCAATAAGCGCTTTCCATAGAATATCTCATCAGCGTTTGGTTCATCAGTGATGGCGGTATCTTGCGGCAAGGTATAACTGCCGATATCTTCGTTAGCATCATCAGCTGTGACCATATTGAACTCTGGAGCATTGCGCTCTGCAGGCTCAGGGCTTGAGCAGCCGTTTATACTCATGACACCTATGCTGAAGGCACAAAAAGCAAGGGTTGGTAATTTAAATGATAATCTGCTCATTAGTTTGCTCCTTCTTCTGTAGCATCAATGCTGAGGTCTGGGGCTATGTCGGTACTGGTCTTTGGTTTTTTGGCAAGAAATGCCCGCATTTTGACCACGTCGTCGACATTGATTTCTGGTGCTTGGTTGGTCCAGCTGTTGCGCACATAGTTGACTACTTCAGCCACGTCAGCATCACTTAAGTTGGAAAACTCGGGCATGGTAAAGGCCATTCGGTCATGTTCAGTTTCAGGCATCCTGCCGCCGCTGAGCGTAATTTGTAATACTGAATCTGCTTTATTAGAGTAAATCGCGCTATTGCCATCGAGAGCAGGGAATATACGTGCGACGCCTTGACCATCAGCGCGATGACAAACTTGGCAGTATTCGGCATAGAGTATGGCGCCGCGTGAATCATAGTCGCCATCAAGCAGTTTTTGCGTAGTGATGTCTTTTTTCTCTGAGAGTGTTTTTTCTTTATTCGGAGCAGGTGTTAGTGTTTTTAAATAAGAGGACATAGCATTGATATCGTAGTCAGTCATGTATTGCGTACTGTGTTCGACTACTTCGGCCATCGCACCAAAGGCAGCTGTGGTGTCTGTGCGTCCTGTTTTAAAGAAGTCATTTAATTCTTCGGTTGTCCAAGTACCAAGTCCGCGATGTTCGCCACGTATACTTTTGGCGCGCCACCCATCAATGACAGCACCGCTCAAGTATTCGTCAGAATCAGCATTGCTCAAAGCGATTTCTTGAAAACCAATCCCGCGATCTGTATGACAAGAACCACAATGACCAGGGCCTTCGACTAAATATTGACCACGAGTCAATAGCTCATTGTCTGTCTCCGGGACAAAATCACGCTTAGGATCAAATAAAACTTGCCAGTATGCCAATGGCCAGCGCCAATTTGCTACTGGTGGTAACTCACTTTGGAGATTGGGCTGATTGACAGGTTCGACATCAGACATAAAGAAGGCATACATAGCAGCCACATCTTCATCAGGCATCAGCTGGTATGAGGGATAAGGCATAGCAGGATAAAGTGCTTTGTTGTCAGGGCTTACGCCATGTTTGACTGCATTTTTGAAGTCATAAAAACTGTAGTTGCCAATGCCTGTTTCTTGGTCGGGGGTGATATTGGTAGAGTAGATGGCGCCCAGTGGTGTCAGCATTGGTAGGCCACCAGCATAAGTCTCACCTTCTAAGGTGGTATGACAAGCGACACAATCAGCAGTACGTGCAACATATTCGCCTTTTTTGATTAAAGCGGGGTCGGTAATATCGACCTCTGTATTGCTATTGCTGGTGCGCATGTTTGGTAATATTTGCCCAATGATATAGGCAGCAGCCAGTCCGAGAATAGCTGCTACGATAATAATCAGTGACCACTTTTTCATAAGTTCACCCTCGATAAATAACGATTCCATCTCGCTGTTGGTCACGTCAATGAATGATTGTTCGTGAGTTACGCTGATGTATGCCTGCAAGTTAATGTTACAGTACTATTACTCAGTATAGGCCAGTGGTTTATATAGCGATATTGTGGAAAACCACATTATTAATATGGTTTTAGTTTATAATGTGGGTGTTGGTGGTCTGAGGGGAAGTGAGTTTTATGTACGAAGGGTCTAGAAACTGGACGGTCTTTGCTGTTTTTTCAAAACTTACCCCGTTTATTCTTGTAGCATGGTTTACATGGTCAGTTATGCTTAAGGCACAGGCCGAGACTTATTATTTGGGGGTATTGGCGCCGCAAGGCGAGATAGCAGCGCAGAACCGCTGGCAGCCATGGCTCGATCAGCTGAATGCTCAGTTGTTAGACGACACAGTGGTATTGGTTCCATTGGCGCTTGAAAACTGGCAGCAGCAAATTGACGCTCAGCAGTTTGCTTTAGTGCTGGGCCCGCAAGTACAGTTTATAAAAATGAGTACCACCAGGTGGCGTTGGTTGGCAACTTTACAAACAATGACGAGCTCCTCTGAACCAACGCTGTCGGCTGAGAATAAGGCAGATGGTTTTAGTGTCGGGTTTGGTGCTCAAGAGTCCCCATCCCATCACTCTTCAACCGTTCAGCTTGCCAATCAGTTTAATGAAATACCTGAGTCAATGGAGCAACATGCGCCGAGCGCGATGGAAGAGGTTGCCAGTGCTTTATGGGTCTCTGCTGATAGTGGCATTTATCATTTGCAAGATTTGCAGCGTCGTACAGTTGCTGGGGTCGATATTGATGCCTTTGGTGGGTATTTGTTGGTTGCACATTTGTTGCAGCAAAACGGTATCGCGCCAAATAACTATCAAATGCAGTTCATGGGTTATCCTATTGAGCGTACTTTACATGCTTTGGCCAGTGGCAAAGCAGATGCCGCTATCGCACCCCTGTGTCTCATGGAGGAGATGGATCGGGAAGGTAAAATCAATAAACAACAATATCGCTTGCTGCATCCTGTTGAGACCAACTCAAGTTGCCAATCTTCAACGTCGATATATCCAAATTGGACGTTGGCAGCGACTGAGCAAGCCCCCGATGCTTTGGTACGGCAAGTCAACCAGCATGTGTTTTCTTCGGAGCAAATGATTAATCCAGAGGAGGGTCTACGTTGGTTACCTCCAGAGTCAAGTATGGATGCTGAGCGTGTGCTCTATGATATGAGCAGCCATCCAGCACAGAAACCGTTGAGTACTCATCTGATTGATTGGGTACAAGCCCATCGTTTATCGGTCGGGATATTTGTTTTTATCATTCTGATATCGACAGTTAACTACGGTTGGATGAGCTGGCTAGCATGGCGACGGCGTCGAAAAATCCTACAGCAAAACCGACTCATTCGTGACTATGATCAGCAGTTACGGCAATCCGAACGTTTTGCTGTCGTCGGCGAGATGAGTGGCGCTATTGCTCATGAAATCAATCAGCCATTGGCGACCATACAAAACTATGCACAAGGCTTATTGATACGCAGCGAATCATCGATACCGAGTGAACAGTCGACTGCTGGTAAGCAACATGAGCAGCATCACCTCGAAAGTCAAAATAACAAAACGACAGTCAATGCCTTACGTCAAATTGTACATGAGACCGAGCGAGTGGCGGCAGTAGTGAGCAATATTCGCCGCTGGGCTGGGCGCTCACAAGTCAACCAATCCAATGAGGTTAGTGTCGATATCATGGCGACCTACCGACAATGTGTTTTATTACTGGGTGAAAAGGCTGCAAATATTACCTTTTGGCTGGCAAGTGAGTATCAAGACGTCACTTTGCCATATTTACTATTAGATCAGTTGCTCATGAATTGTATGACCAATGCTGCTCAGCAAGGCGCTATGAATATTGTGTTACATGTCCAAGCAGAGAGGCATCATGATAAAGAATGGTTGGTGCTGCGTATCAGTGATGATGCAGGTGGTTTTGAGGCAGAGCAGTTGTCTCAAAACCACCTGCAGAACAATGTATCCAGTCATTATGCGACCCGGTCGACCAAAGCAGGTGGTCTTGGGTTAGGACTTATGATCTGTCAGCGACTGTGCAAGTCGATAGATGCTAGGATGCAGCTAAATAACATCCAAGCTGAATCAGTTTTTGATAAAGTCCGTGTGTTAAAAAGTGACCAGAAATATCGTCAGTATAGCCGCTTTAAACGCATGCCAAGCGGTAAGACTCAGGAATTGCCAGTCCATGCCAGTTATCAGGGGGCAAATGAGCAGGGCGCGCAAGTCTCTTTTGATTTGCCATTAATTTCAGCCACTAGGAATGACACTCAGTAAAGTCAGACACTAAACGCTCTTGGCATCCCATTTAGATGACTATCGATTGAATTGAAGACAAGCCCAAATATAAATATAAATCTAAAAGGTTAAACATGACTTCTTATCACATTACTCCTTATCACATTGAAAATGAGCAGGAATGCAGGCAAGACAGCTCTGAACAATCAGCTAATAAGGATAGGCCAACGATGATGACGCGAGAAGCATTGGTCATACATATCATTGACGATGAAGAAAGCGTACGTATTTCCTGCGAGTTTCTGCTTGATAGCTTGGGACTGCCGACGCAGGTATGGTCGAGTGCCACCGAGTTTTTGCGGCAAGTTGATATTCGTAGTTCGGCCATCATCATCAGTGATTTAATGATGCCAGAGATGAGTGGTCAGGCACTACAACGACATCTGAATAAATATGACAGTCCCATGGCGCTTATAGCACTGACAGGAACTGGTGAGATTGGTGATGCCGTCAGTATGCTGAAACAAGGTGCCGCTGACTATTTAGAAAAGCCAATAAGTAGTCAGCGTTTGCAAGAGGCTTTGGTGCGCGCGCAACGACTAACCCTCGATCGCGTCCAGCTTTGTACCATTAAAGCGCTGTATGCCCAGCTGACTGATAAAGAAAGACAAGTAGCTGATGAATTGCTACAAGGTAATATCAATAAAGTAATCGCTGACCATCTGGATGTCTCTGTACGCACCATAGAAGTACATCGCTCGCAAGTTATGAAAAAGATGCAAGCTCAGCATGTGAGTGAGTTAATTCAAAAACTGGTTATGCTAGATATTTAGTATTTAACTTAAAATCAAACTGTCATCTTCCACTTTTTCCCCTCGCGTTTGTTCAAACATATCGAGTAGATCGTGCACAGTCATGCCTTTACGGGTTTCTCCCGCTACGTCTAACACTACTTGTCCTTGATGTAGCATCACAGTACGAGTGCCATGTGCTAGGGCTTGCTGCATAGAGTGTGTGACCATCATGGTGGTGAGCTGATTGTCGGTGACAATTTTGTCCGTCAGCTCTAGCACAAAAGCGGCAGTCTTGGGGTCAAGAGCGGCAGTATGCTCATCTAGCAATAAAATTTTAGATGGTTGCAGTGAGGCCATGAGCAGACTGACTGCTTGACGTTGACCGCCAGATAAAAGCCCCATACGGTCAGTCAGACGATTTTCCAAGCCTAACTGAAGCACTGACAGTTTTTCTCGAAATAAATCACGGTTATTCTGATTCAGAGCGAACTTCAATCCGCGTTTACCACCACGTTTATAAGCCAATGCCATGTTTTCTTCAATGGTGAGCGACTCACAAGTGCCAGCCATTGGGTCTTGAAACACACGAGCAACCCAATGAGCGCGCTGATGTGCTGTTTTTTTAGTGACATCGATACCATTGAGTAAGATTGAGCCACTATCGACACGTGTGGTACCACTGACCGCATTCAAAAAAGTTGACTTTCCTGCGCCGTTGGTACCGATAACGGTGACAAACTCACCGTTGGCAATGTTGAGGTTGATACCACGCAAGGCAGGGTTTTCGATCGGTGTGCCTGGGTTAAAGGTCAACCGCAAATCTGTGGCTTGCATCATAATCATTATTCCTTATTGTCTCTTCAAGCTTATTTTGCTGCGCTAGCTGTGGGTAGGCGCAATGTTGAGTGCAAGATTAGGCGCGAACTTTTCGAGATAAAAACTTGGTTTTCGCCTTTGGCAATACCAGTGCTAATACCACGAGCAGGGCAGTAATCAGGTTCAAATCTTGCGGACCAAAGCCAATACTGCGTAGCGTATCACTCGATAGTGCGACCTGAATAAATAGCTTATAGAGCACAGCGCCAACGATGACCGCAAAAGTGATCAACCAAATACGTTTGGCAGGAATGATGGTCTCGCCGATGATGACGGCTGCTAGACCAATGACAATCGTACCAATGCCGATAGAGATATCTGCACCACCTTGGGTTTGCACAAATAGTGCACCCGCCAGTGCAATCAGGCCGTTAGATACGGCCATACCGATGATGGTCATCCATGAAGTATTGATGCCTTGCGCCTGTGCCATTCGAAGGTTAGAGCCAGTCGCGCGCATGGATAAGCCCGTTTCTGTATTATAAAACCAATCTAAGAACAGCTTGGCGAGTAACACGACTGCACCGATAATAAGGCAGCGCATCCAAAAGCCGTTGTCATCGGTTACCAATGAGCTGAATACTGTGGTTTCACCAAGCAGTGGTAGGTTTGGTGCTCCCATGATACGCAAGTTCACAGAATACAATGCGACCATGACCAAAATACTGGCAAGCAACTGCAAAATACCTAACTTGACATGTAGCCATGCTGTGACAATGCCAGCGACTGACCCTGCCAACATCCCAAAAGCACACGCCAACCATGGATTGATGCCAGCAACGATAGAAATACCTGCGACCGCGCCACCTAACGGAAAGCTACCGTCAGCAGTTAAGTCAGGAAAGTCGAGCGTGCGAAAAGATATCAGCACGCCAAGTGCTACTAAGCCGTAAATCAGACCACTTTCAAGCGCACCAAAAAAAGCAATTAAAGACATAAGAGATCAGTAAGTCATAACCAAGTGTTTAGCGCATCGCACCGAAATGGTGGCATCGATGTGGGTGCATGGCAGTTGTTACTGCCTTTTGCAAGCTAAACAGTTGAGCGGTGAATTTAACAGATTACACAATCTGCGGTTAAGGTAAACCAAAACATGTCACGATGTAGGGTATTCATAAACTACCTTGGTTTAAAGCGCCGTTGCAAGATGTTTTCATACTCAGTATGCAAATATCTTCAAAAAGCTCTTATTAAATTAGAACCAGTGTAAACAAGAAACCCAGACTACTGACTCATAGCTGGGTTTCTTGTATCAAACGTATGCAGTCTAATCCATTATAATATCTGGAAGCGTCACGTGCAGCATGATATACATGTATCAGCGCTCGGCAGCCTGTCAGTACATTAAAGTTGAATTGACGATAGCCTCGCAGTATAAGGTAAACAACAGTTAGCAATTAATAGTGCTTTTTAATACTGTTTTTTTGCCTGTGGCAGCTATTTTTTAAGTGCAATATTAAGGGGCGTTATTCTACCACTTCTTTGGCTTTATCGATAACTTCTTGTGACAAAGTAATGCCTTCTTCTTCAGCGTGTGTTGGGCTGACATATAAATCTAGCGATTGTGGGGTATAAACAGGGATAGCGCCTGCTTCTTCACCGTTTAAAATACGCACGACGATTTTGCCTGTTTCGCGACCTAGATCGTAATAGTTGACCCCTAATGCAGCTACTGCACCGCGTTCAACTGAGCTAGTGTCTGAAGCGACCAGTGGTATTTTACTTTCTCTAGCGATTTGGTAAAGTGACTCATAGGCTGATACCACATTGTTATCAGTCGAGGTATAGATCATGTCGACCTTGCCTTCAAGGCTACGAGCGGCCATCGCGATGTCATTACTACGTTGGGCTGGTGCTTCATGTACGTTGATGCCAAGCGGTGTTAGTTTTTCTTTTAAGTTTTGCAAAATGATGGTCGAGTTGACTTCGCCTGGGCTATAGACGTAACCGACATCTTTTAAATCAGGGATTATTTGGCGCATCAGCTCGATTTGTGGCTCATACGGTAAGGCATCAGACGCACCTGTAACGTTGGTGCCTGAACCATCAAGTTTGGGTACTAGTTTGGCAGCTACAGGGTCCGTCACTGCTGAAAAAACCATCGGAATGCTGCTGGTAGCTGCAGCGACAGATTGTGCAGATGGTGTGGCGATAGCGACGATGGCATCAGGCTCATCAGCGACAAATTGTTTGGCGATCTGTCCTGCTGTTGCTGTATTGCCTTGTGCACTTTGGAAGTTCACAGTTAGGTTTTCACCATCGGTAAATCCAGCGTCGCTGAGCTCATCGATGACACCTTCACGTACATCATCTAGTGCTGGATGTTCAACGATCGCGGTGATAGCGACTGTCTTCATAGCAGTAGCGTCGCCAGAGGCTGTGTCCGCGTCATTGGCGTCTTGTGCTGACTGGCTGCAGCCGGTCAGAACGGCAGTGCAGACACCGCCCAGTAGTAGGGCCTTGCTAAAGTTAAAATGACCGAAACGGTTTTGGTAAAACATAACTCTCACTCCTAAAAATAATAATGTGTCCGTACATTATTGAATAGATGAATACATGGTCAAGCCAGATTGGTTACTACCAGCTGTCTATTACTCATTAGCGGCTTGTGCTTCGTTATCAACATTGATGGCATTTTCTAATAGCTCGTTGCTCAAGCTAACGCCTTGCTCAGCGGCGTGCGTCGGGCTTGCGTACAATGTCAGAGTGTTCATGACTTCAGGGCTGATGGTATTGACTGCTTCACCACTTAGCACCCGATACACCATTTTTCCAGTGGTGCGACCAAAGTCGTAGTCATTGACACCTAGGGCGGCAGTAGCACCACGGCGTACACTGAATTCGTCTGAGGCGATTACTGGAATATCCAGTTCGTTAGCAGCACCCGCCATCGCTTCGAAAGCCGATACCACGTTGTTGTCGAGCGAAGTATAGATCACATCAGCACGACCAGAGAGACTGCGTGTCGCCATGGCGACGTCTGTCGGGCGGTTGGCAGTCACGTCTAATATTTCAAGCCCACGTGCTGGTGCTGCGGCTTTCAATTGATTCAACACAACCACTGAGTTGACCTCGCCAGGGCTATAAACATAGCCAATAGTAGTGGCGTCAGGCGCAATCTTTTGGATATTATCTAATTGTGGTTCGATAGGGAGCTGGCTAGATAGCCCTGTTACATTGTCTTGAATAGGTACGTTATCGTCATTTATGAGTTTGGCAGCAACAGGGTCTGAGATAGCGGTATAAATAACAGGCACTGTGTTGGTCGAGGCCACCACTGACTGGGCAGAGGGCGTTGATATAGCCACGATAGCATCAGGGTTGTCACCAGCGAACTGCTTGGCAATCTGTCCGGCTGTTGCGGTGTTGCCTTGAGCGCTTTGAAAGTTGACGGTTAGGTTTTGACCTTCGACGTAGCCGTTGTCAGACAACTCATCAATGATGCCGCGACGCATGTCATCTAGTGACGGATGCTCGACGATTTGAGTGATAGCTAGGGTTTTGGCGGGCTTGTCGCTATCCGCTGTAGCGTTTTCGTCAGTCGCTGCAGTATTGGTAGCGTCTGAGCAGCCTATCAGGCCAAGGGTACTGATGGCGCCAATAGCAACGCTGCACAGGCTTAAGCGTAGAGTAGAAGTAATGGTCATTATTATCTGGCTCATAGGTTAGAGAATGCAGGTTAGCCGAATGACAGCAGTATCAGTTCTGTGATGTCAGTTCTGCGATAGTAGGCTAACATTGGGGTGATCAATTCTGTGATCATGATGGCTATATTATGACAGTAATGTAACTTATCGCAATAAAAAATTAAGGCGCTTTCGTCATAGTCATGTTTGGGAGAGCTGCCTATAATTAATATAAATGTTGCTTCATGTTCTTTCTCATAAATAGTGCTAACTACGCCCATAATATGTGAGTGTTAAATAATCGTTATTAGCTAGTATCTTAGTGCAATAAAAAAGATGCCACTTAGGGCATCTTCTTGTGTATTTGAACGCTCAACAAACGCTAATCAAAGACTCGCCATAAACTACGAAATAGCCAGCCAATTACATGAAAAGGAATCTCTAATATATCTATAAAGTATGACCAATCCCATATACTCGAAGGCTCTAAACGACCGCTGCGTCGCGAGCGTCTTATATCCGCAGTATACATGAATAGTAAGGCGCTAAAGACACCACTACCGATAGCTATCCAGAGTGCGGTCGTATCTGCTGTAAAAAACCAATAAGCGAGTAAACCCAATGCCAAATAAAAGAGAACATCTGCCAACAGCCTAAGCAATACCAAGACTGTTCTCCTTTATTCAGCAAGATAATTTGTTCAGCAAGATAGTTATGCAAATTAGGTCAGCTCTTTTTAGGAAAATGTATCTTATGCGAGTACGTCACCAACCACACAAGCATCTGGCAAAGTGACAACGGTCAGTCCAGTCTTTGGATCGCCAGTGGAGAGTACCATGCCTTCAGACACGCCAAATTTCATTTTTCGTGGCGCAAGATTGGTCACACAAACAACCTTTTTATCGACCAATTGCTCTGGCTCATAAAACTTACGAATACCGCTAAACACATTGCGTGGTTTTTCTTCGCCGACGTCTAGGGTGAACTGCAAAAGCTTGTCTGCGCCTTCGACATGGTTACAGGCTACGACATGCGCTACTTTCATCTCGACTTTAGAAAAGTCGTCAATGCTGATGTAATCAGTTGGTTCAGCATCATTATCGGTGGTTGTTGCTGACTTAGTGTTTGCATTAGCCGCTGGCGTGTCAGTTTGAGCGAGCGATGCTTTTGAGTCTTCGACCATGGCTGCGAGGTCTTTTTCCTCGATACGCTGCATCAGCGGTTTGAACTTATTGATTTTGTGGCCTAGCAACCATTGGTTACGGCTGCTAAAGCTGAGGTCATCAATATTTAAGAAGTCTTTCGCATTGGCAGTCAGTTCAGGCAACACGGGTGCCAGATAGACCATCAATTGACGGAAAATATTGATTGCCACGGAGCAGACGTCTTGGACTTCTTGCTCAGTGCCTTCCTGTTTAGCCAACGCCCACGGTTTTTTGCCATCAATATATTCATTGGCTTTGTCGGCACATTGCATGATTAGGCGCATGGCAAGTGAGAATTCGCGATTTTCATAAGCCGCAGCGATTTCATCACCTGTTTTGGTGATGTCTTCCAATAATTTGGGCTCGGCACACACTTCTGAGAGCATACCATCATATTTTTTGACGATAAAACCAGCACTGCGACTGGCGATGTTGACTACTTTGCCGACCAAATCAGAGTTAACTTTTTGCATAAAATCTTCTAGGTCAAGATTGATATCTTCAACCTTATCTGACAGCTTACTGGCAAAGTAATAACGTAGGTACTCTGGATGCAAATGCTTGGCGTAAGTTTCCGCTTTAATAAACGTGCCTCGCGATTTGCTCATTTTTTCGCCATTAACCATCAGAAATCCATGAGCAAAAACACCGGTAGGTGTGCGAAGCTCACTACCCGAAAGCATGGCAGGCCAAAACAGCGCATGGAAATAAACGATATCTTTCCCGATGATGTGATACACCTCAGTTTTATTCTCGTTTTCTTGTGCCCAATAACGGTCAAAATCAAGCGCGTTTTCTGTGCCTGCACGTTTATCGCATAAGTTTTTAAAGCTGGCCATGTAGCCGACCGGCGCATCTAGCCAAACATAAAAATATTTGTCTGGCTCATCGCTTGAGGTGTCTGGGATCTGAAAGCCAAAATAAGGCGCATCGCGAGAGATATCCCAACTGGTGAGACCCGCGTCAAACCACTCTTGAAGCTTGTTTGCCACAGATACCTGCAAGCGATTGTCACTACGCGTCCAGCTTTTTAAGAACTGCTCAAATTCTGGTAAATCAAAGAAATAATGCTTTGAAGTTCTTAGGACTGGCGTGGCATCAGAGAGGGTGGAGTATGGGTTTTTTAGTTCAGTGGCATCGTAAGTGGTACCGCAGACTTCACAGTTATCACCGTATTGATCAGCAGCGTCGCATTCAGGGCATTCACCTTTGACAAAGCGATCAGCCAAAAACAACTGTTTTTCAGGATCGAAAAGTTGTTCAACATCTTTGGTGCTGATGTGACCGGCATTATTCAGACGGCGATAAATCAGCTCAGAAAAGTGCTTATTTTCTTCTGAATGTGTGGTGTGATAATTATCAAAATCAATTAAGAACTTATCAAAATCAGCTTCATGTGAGGCTTTTACAGAGGCGATTTGTTCTTCTGGTGTGACACCATTATCTTCTGCTTTAAGCATGATTGCTGTGCCGTGCGCATCATCGGCACAGACATAAGTGACCTGATGGCCTTGGGCTTTTAAGGATCGTACCCAAATATCTGTTTGGATATATTCAACAAGATGGCCTAAATGAATGTAGCCATTGGCGTAGGGAAGGGCACTGGTTACTAAAATCTCACGCACAAAATCACCTATATTTTTATAAAAGGGGGTTGTTATCAAACGTCGACATCTTTTTTGGGGTCATTGCCACGACATTATCAAGATTAAAACCACTAGGGCATATCCTTCATTCAAACAATAGTCATCTAAATGGCTCAAAAATGACCAAATTTTGCCAAACACCGTCAAGTAGCTATCAAATAGCTGACTAATATTTCGATACTACTCAGTAGTATCTGCATAATAGTATCTGCGCTATTTTCTTTGTTTGACTGCCATTTATGTCATTTGTATTACCATTTTTAAAATGAGGACACTCCCTAATAAATGGTTAA
>NZ_JAKDUI010000224.1 GCF_030457785.1 Psychrobacter sp.
ACCCTAGCTAAAAAAATTATTAAATAATAATTAACAGGCGAGCCATCAAATTTCAATCAGAATTGCATTTTTGGTCATGCCATTAAATTGACAAAAAGCTAAGTCAGTTCCAAGCGACGCATGGCGCTATTCTGGTCATGTGTGACATCACCACCACTCTGGATCCTCACTCAATGATTTCTCGAAACCTGTTTGAGGTATATCAACAGCTACTTCATCGGCCGTTAACTCAGCAATAAACCTTGAGGGCTTATCGAAATACCCTGAATAACTGGAAAAATAGTCCGGTGCCGTCAAGTACAGCTTGCTTTTAGCGCGACTACAGGCCACATAAAACAGTTTACGCTCCTCTTCCAACTCTTCAAAGTCATCCAACGAGCGATGATGTGGCGTCATACCATCGACTAAAGAATTAACAAAAACCACTGGCCACTCAAGCCCTTTAGCACTATGAATGGTCGAGATGGTCACCTTATCATTATCATCTTCTTCTGGGGTGCTGACCATCGCGACAGAGTCGTTTGGTGGGTCCAATGCTAGGTTTTCTAAAAAATCTTCTAAGCTACTATGTTCTGTGGCTAGATTTGTCAAAACACGAAGATCTTCCATACGCTCACGCCAGTTTTCTTCGATCATTTGCAAGATAGGAATATAAAAATCAATGACATGCTCAAGGGCGACTCCCACCGTTTCTGCCTGGTTCGCCTTGGTAAGCGTATGATATAAAGCGGCTAAACGCTCATTTTTTTTAGCAAACTTTGAAGCCAGCAACGGCTCAAACGAGTTATTATCTGCAGACATCTCTTGGTTTAAGCGAGTTGCCGTGACTGGGCCTATACCTTCAAACAACGTTAAAACACGATGCCAGGCAATCGAATCATTGGGATTATAAAGCACTTTGATGAATGCCAAAACATCTTTGACATGTCGTCTTTCTACAAACTTGAGACCGCCTACCACGACAAATGGAATGTTGCGATCCATGAATTCCAACTGTACATAGTTAGACTGAAAGGACGTACGACATAATACCGCCATGTCACTATAATCATGGTTAGGCTTCACGGTAATGATGTTGTCAGCAATGTATTTGGCTTCTGCTGCTTCGTTTTTCGTACGTCTAAATACCGGCTTGTCACCCGTTATACTAGCATTTGAGTGTAATTGCTTTTGATAGCCCAAGGTGATTTGCGCTGATAACGCATTAATATAATCTAAGATGGCTGGTGTACTACGATAGTTTTGCTCAAGCTTGAGCAACGTGGCGTTTGGGTAGGTCTCACCAAATAACAAAATGTTTTCATAATTGGCACCGCGAAACGCATAGATACTTTGGTTATCATCACCGACCACCATCAACGATACTGATTTGGGCTCGCAGATCAGGTCGACCAGCTCTTTTTGAGGAATATTGGTATCTTGATACTCATCTACCATGATGTAGCGATACTGGCTTTGTAGTAATTGACGAAAAGTGTCATTCGTCTTCAAATGTTTCACCACCTGGCTAATGATGTCATCAAAGTCATATAAGTGATTGGCGCGTTTATACTTATGAAAATCGATCGCCAATTGCTCAATGATAGCAATATGTTTCTCGAAATTAGGATAACCATCTTCAATCAGCGTGCGGATGGGAATGCGGCGATTTCTAGAAGTTGAAAATAACTTCTGTAAGGTTTTTTTGCGCGGAAAAGAATGCGCTTTGTCTTGCTTCGGGTATTGCTTTTCTTTGTAAACCAAGTCGATAGCGTCTTCACTATCCCCTGTGTCCAAAATGGTAAACCTCGGATTGATACCAAGCAGTCCCGAATACTGGCGCAATAGCATATTGCAAAATGAGTGAAACGTGCCGCTAGCGATTTCGTTTAATGCCTTATTTGTCGGCGATGCATTTTCAGCTTTCACATCGACAGGCGATACGTCATCGGTCAGATCCTTCGCAGCCGAGGTACTCATCAACAGATTTTTAGCTCGGCTTTTGATTTCATTTGCTGCCTTGCGCGTAAAGGTCAACAATAGGATGTTTTTGGGTCTTACCCCGTTTTCTAACAGATAACTGGTACGATAGGTTAAGGTTTTAGTCTTACCAGATCCAGCACCGGCGATGACCAGCACCTTGCCCTCGATGGTGGTGGCAGCCAGTAATTGTTCAGGATTCAACTCACTGGCGTAGTCTACTTTTAAACCCAGCTCAGGACTTAAGCGCTCATTTAGCTGTACGTCAGCAGCAGCGACGAGGTTATCCTCCAACTCTTTGATGGCTTGATCTAAGCGCTTCATCTTCGGTCTTATTTCCTCGAAGTTTTGCGGATAGTCATAGCGGTCTGTCTCAAAAATACTGGTGTTCATTATTATCTACTGCCTTGTGTTTTGTTGATGCAAGTCGAGCACATTTGGTCAAGATACCTGCGACCCTCCTCTTTTTCTTACAGAGTATGCCCTTTATATTGACGCTATACCCGAGGGCGTGTCCGCATTTCAAAAATAGTGATTAAAATGAGATGAGTGGCAATCAGACAGACATTACATTGTATTGCTTTTTATTTTTGCTGCTTTTTATCTTTACGATGTTTTATCTTTGCTGTGCCTTACCTTGCCTGAATACGTTCATAGTATTAATGATATCTAAAAATCAGCGCTATGCGAAAGGTAGACACGATACAGGTGACATTGGTTGTCGCTCAGCATCGATTGTCGCTTAGTATCATTGTGCTAAAACATAACGCTCTACAATGACGATTTATAAATACATCAATAAATGCCAAGCTACAAAGTAACAACCTCACCCCTAGCTCAGCAAAATTTGCTACAATATGCCCAATTTTGGCTGATGCTCTCATGGGGCATCAAGCATACCTTATTTTATGACTATATCGAGAGACCATTATGGGTTTTAATTGCGGCATCGTTGGCCTACCGAACGTGGGTAAATCCACCTTATTCAATGCGTTAACCAAAGCGGGTATCGCTGCAGAAAACTTTCCGTTTTGTACCAAAGACCCCAACACTGGCATCGTACCCGTGCCAGATCCACGTCTAAAGAAGCTGGCAGACATTGTTATCCCTGAACGTGTACTGCCGACGACGATGGAATTTGTTGATATTGCAGGCTTGGTGGCAGGCGCATCACAGGGTGAAGGAATGGGCAACCAGTTTTTGGCCAACATTCGTGAAACTGATGCAGTTGCTCACGTCGTACGCTGTTTTGATGATGACAATGTGGTACACGTCGATGGTCGCGTTAGCCCAATTGATGACATCGAAACCATCAATACCGAACTGGCATTGGCAGATTTAGAAGCTGTAGAGCGTGCGGTATTTAACTTGACCAAAAAAGCCAAAGGTGGCGATAAAGACGCTGCAGCCATGCTAGATGTGTTCAAAAAAATTGAGCCATTATTAGCAGAAGGTAAAGCTGCTCGCGCTGCTGGCCTAGACGCTGATGAGAAAAAACTGATCAGAAGCTACGGTTTGATTACGCTAAAGCCAACTATGTATATTGCTAACGTCGCTGAAGATGGCTTTGAAAACAACCCATACCTTGATGCAGTGCGCGACTATGCCACTGGTGAAGACTCTATCGTCATCGCACTATGCAACCAAATCGAAGCTGAAATCGCTCAGCTTGATGAAGAAGACAAAAAAGACTTTTTGGCTGAAATGGACATGGACGAAGCAGGTCTAGATCAAGTCATTCGTGGTGGTTATGATTTGCTTGATATGCAGACCTACTTTACCGCTGGTGTCAAAGAAGTGCGTGCATGGACGGTCGCTGTTGGCGCTACAGCCCCGCAAGCTGCTGGTGTGATTCATACTGATTTTGAGCGTGGCTTCATCCGTGCCGAAGTAATCGCCTATGATGACTTCATCGAGTATAATGGTGAAAAAGGCGCAGCAGCCGCTGGCAAATCACGCCTAGAAGGTAAAACTTATATCGTGCAAGATGGCGACGTCATGCACTTTAGGTTTAATGTGTAACCCTTAGCGTTATACACGACCTAATGATTGATAAGCCGATGTTGGATAGTTGCCATCATCGGCTTTCTTTTACTCTAACAGTGTTATAACATAACATAACTTACTACTTGTTTATTTAAAGGCTACGACTATGACTACCCACTTCTCTTTTTCTAAGCTTGCTGGTACTGCATTATTAGGAAGTGTCATAACAGGATCTCTACTTGGCTGTCAGCCTGCTGCGGATACTGATGCGGCTGCTTCTGAAGCATCTGCTGATGATCACGCAGAACACGATCACGCAGAACACGATCACGCAGAACACGATCACGCAG
>NZ_JAKDUI010000225.1 GCF_030457785.1 Psychrobacter sp.
GCTGCAGATGCAGGCGACTTGACTGGCGCGGCATGGGCTGGAGCATTATTAGCTGTACTTTTGGCGATTAATGCCTCATTCACCGATGAGTGCTGGCCTGATAGATTTGGCGTTGATAATAGCGGTGGCGGTGTACCATTTCTGACAGATAATGGTTGGCTATTACGGTTTGAGTCAGCCGATCTTTTGGTGTTCTTGGTCGTATTAACATTAACAGGCAAGCTATCGTCAAGAGGCATCAGCAGTGTTTTAGGGATGATAGTTCGCTGACCTTTATCCCTAATACTCAAGACCACATCTGCAAAGGGCTTTGAGACAGGTTCTGCGGTTGATATATAAATGTCACCACTATTCGCTGAGGTGGGCTGAAAGTTTACAGTCATTAATGGGTTTGGCGTTAGCCCCATTTTCTGATAGATATCCGCATTTGCTAAGCTGACGGAAAAGTCAGAGCCACCGATGTCAGTCACGTTTAGCCTAACAGTCAACGGTTGGTGTTGGGCAGAGGTAATAACTGTTTTGCCAATGGTTGCTGCTTGAACATTAGATATTAAGGTGGCAGAACCCGAACAAATTAATGCTATAGACACCGCGCAGTGTACATTGGTTAGACGATGAGATAAACGGCAAGACATATTCATACCTTGGAATATATAAGTATCATTGCTTTTATAACAAAATATGGTTTGTTTTACCAGTTTATTTCACTAATACTGTATTCAAATTAATAAATATTTATTTGAGCGTTGCTAAACCTTCATAAATCAGTGCCGTTGTATCATTACTGAGGCACTATTTTTGAAATTAAAGGCTAGGAACGATGTCAGCAGATAGAAACGAGTTAGATCTGAATTCTAATTTGATTTTTTGGTGGTGTTCTAAAAAGTATGCTGGCGATAGAAGTCAATAAGAAATCTATGCTAAGTTCTCTGATTCTATAGGGCTTTCAAGGCTTCAAAAATTGTTCAAGTTTTAATCAGCATACTTTTTGACACACCACCGATTTTTTATCTAGCAGCATGGCGTCGCCGTAGCTGAAAAATCGATACTCTGTATCGATCGCATGTCGGTAAGCTGTTTCGATAGATTCTTTACCAGAAAATGCTGAGACCAACATCAATAGTGTTGACTTGGGTAGATGGAAGTTAGTCAATAACTTATCGATGACACCAAATTTAAATCCCGGATAGATAAATATATCGGTATCTCCAGACCAGCTAGCAAGTGGCTTTCCAGCACTTGCTGTTTTTTGATGGGCGGTTTCCAAGACGCGAGTGACGGTCGTGCCAATAGCGATCACTTGGTTGCCGTTTGCGTGGGTTTGGTTGATCAGGTCGGCGGTTTCTTGTGGTAGGTGAGCATACTCACTATGCATGGTGTGATTGAGCAAATTATCAGTTTTAACGGGTGCAAAGGTACCAGCACCAACGTGTAAGGTAACAAATGCAGTCTGAACGCCTTTCGCTGCCAGCTTAGCCAGTACTGATTCATCAAAGTGTAAACTGGCGGTAGGCGCTGCCACACTTGCAAGCTTGGCAGGGTCATGGAAGACCGTCTGGTAGCGAGTATTGTCAGTATCATCAGCATGACGCTCGAAATAGGGTGGGATAGGTAGCTCACCGTATAGCTCTAGATGTGGCAAGATCGGCGCATCAAAGGCGAGGACAAATAGATTGTCTTGACGTCCAATCACCACGGCAGACATGTGACCATCGGCGAGATGAACTCGCTGCCCGAGTTTAGGTGCCTTACTGGCTTTTACATGGCATAACGCAAGATAGTCCTGAAGGACAGGTTTATCCTCGCTGTCTGCTAAACTCAGAGTTGCAACCTCTAGATCTGAAATATCGACCAAACGCTCGATGAGAACTTCAACCTTACCGCCTGTGTCTTTTTGCCCAAAGAGACGCGCTTTCATCACTTTGGTGTCATTAAAGACGATTAAGTCTCCAGCATTTAATAGGTCGGGCAATTCAGAAAATAAACGATCTTCTATGTTGGTTTGATTATCTTGATAACCAGCAGATAAATATAGCAGCTTTGATGCAGAGCGCTGGGCTAATGGGTAGCGCGCTATGAGGTTGTCTGGCAATTCATAATCGTAGTCGCTGACGCTCAAATAGTCTAAGGCGTCATTATTTTCATTGATATCAATCGTGGTGCTACTATCAGAATTTACAGCTTGAGAGTGGGTCATAATGAGACTTTCGATGGAGAATTATTTTGGGGTAATTGTAGCAGAAACGATAGGATAAGCGCATCATAAACCTAGCGTTGAGTAGGGCATTGCTATAAATGAAGTTAATAAAGGTGTTTTAAAATAGCCTAAGCAAAATTAGAGGATAGGAGTAAAAAGCTATCCTAGAAACAACCATTTTCGCTTCGTGCAAATGTTTTATTCAAATAATTTGAGCTGTGGCAACTGCTGTGTAGCTGGAGCTAATGAAGAAAAGGTGACACCGACCAGACGAATGGGCAGGTGGCGAGGAATGTCTAAAAACAGCTTATCCAACCAATAATGAGCAGATTCAGCTCTACTAAATGCCGATGACAGTGTGTGCGAACGTGTGATTTGGGTGAAGTCAGCATACTTTACTTTCAGAGTAATAGTATGGGCGATGAGCTGTTTTTTTTGCATTTGATTAAAAGCATCATCGTTTTGTTCATAGATTTGATTTCTTAACTCATCATTGTCGTCTAGGTTGTCTCTAAACGTGGTCTCTGAGCCAATGGATTTGTGCGTGCGTTTGGATTTGACCACGCGTTCATCACGACCATGAGCGATATCGTGATAAAACTGTCCACGTTTTCCGAATTCTTGCAACAGTGTCGTTGCTGGCAGACGCCTCAGGTCAGCGCCACTGCTCACGCCCATGGCATGTAAGCGTTTGGCAGTGGCTTTACCAATGCCGTGAAACCGCTCTATAGGCAGGGTGCTGATAAAATCCTCCGCGTCAGCAGGTGTGATGATGGCGATACCGTTGGGTTTATTGATATCAGAGGCAATTTTCGCCAGCATTTTATTAAACGAAACGCCGGCAGAAGCGGTGAGCCCTGTATTTTCTAAAATTTGCGCTCGCAGCCAGTTGGCCATCAGTGTCGCTGAGCCTCTATGAGCTTGTAGTCCAGTGACATCTAAATAAGCCTCATCCAGGGATAAAGGCTCAATATGAGGTGTCAAGCGCTGCATGATGCTCCGAATATCGCTGCTGACCTCTCGGTAAACCTGAAAACGTGGTCGTACAAATATCACGTCTGGACAACGCCTGCGTGCCTCATAACAAGACATTGCTGAGCGTACGCCAAACTTGCGCACTTCATAACTGGCTGCTGCCACCACACCCCGACCATTCGGATCGCCACCCACTACTAAGGGTTTACCGCGAAGTTCAGGGAAGTCGCGCTGCTCTACACTGGCATAAAACGCATCCATATCAATATGAATAATCTTGCGAGAGGGTGTCGTTGTGGAGGAGGTCATAAAAACTATCTTATCGTACTTAGTCAAAATGTTTTAGAACTAATTGTGGCATGTTGAGTATTTAATCAGTGTCATTGACAGCGGTAATTTTTTAGACAATTTCACAGTAAAAATAGTCAGTATGGTTGTTCTGTACCTCTGTTTTTAGTAAAAGCTGTGACAAGTCTTATAATGAGCGTCAATGTCTCGATATAATCTGCGTTGTGTTTTCTATTTGATAATAGTCAAGTTTATTTTTTAAAAACTTATTAAAAGAGACGTCAGTTTAAATGCATCAACAATATTGTTTTAATATCAGTATATTTGATATAGAATAAATTAAATATAATTGCAATTGCATATCGTTCACCACTTAACCCAAAAAAACTGCTGTTCATCACAAAAGGCCACGTCTAACCTTACGATTTTTATTATGGTGTTTTAGACTATAGAAAGGTAAGTGCGGAGATGGAGTTTTATCATGCATATTGGCGATGTCCTGTAATACTGAATAGCGATGATAGGGTTTTTGCATGTCACACTTCATTTGTCGGTGGTGTGTCAGAAAGTATGCTGGAGTAATAAAAGAAGGGTGACAGCCGAAGCAAGATGATATATTTGAGGTTATGAAGACACAAATACAGATCGATTGCCCCGACTGTCACAGTCCCAGTTTAAAGAAAAACGGCAAAAAAAGCTATGGCAAGCAGAACTATCAATGTAAGGACTGCAAACGCCAGTTTATTGGCGATCATGCCCTAACTTATAACGGCTGTCACTCTAGGGTGTGTTGACATATATAGAATAATTGATAATCATAGTGTTATGACTAGA
>NZ_JAKDUI010000015.1 GCF_030457785.1 Psychrobacter sp.
TAGATAGCCTTGTTAATGATCTGCTTGTCTTGACGTATCTTGACGACGATGCAGTCTAGGTAGACGATAGGATAGACGCTGCTCAGTGGTCGGTTCTGCCAAGCGGTGATGTCCTCTAAGATATTATCGGTGACTCTTGAAACCAATGTACTTGAGATATCTACATCGTAGAGCTCTTTGATGCTCTCTACAATCTCGGTGGTGGTTTGACCTTTGGCGTAAAGGAATATGATCTTGTCATCGAGACCTGAGATACGGGTTTGATGCTTACTAACGAGTACAGGCTCAAAGCTGCCACCGCGGTCTCTTGGGGTGGAGATTTCAAGATCGCCTGTGTCACTGCGAACTGTCTTTTTAGTGTGCCCATTGCGCTTATTTGGCTTGTCTGCCTTTTCATGCTTGGGGTAGCCGAGATGGTCTTCCATCTCAGCTTCTAAGGCAGTGTCGATAAAAGATTGCATGAGCTGCTTCTGGAAGTCTTTGATGTCATCAAAGCTTTTCATGCTACTAGCCATTTGCTCAGCCAGTTTTTTAATGTCAGATTGAGTAGTCATTGCTTATTCTCCGGTTAGTGGATTATAAGCAGTTACACACTTTTTAGGAAACTCCTAAAGTAGTCACCTATAGTCAGTCCACTATAAAAGCATTACTGTGTTAACCTCGCTTGAAGTATTAAATATACATCTACGCTCGGTTGCCTTGTACTACTTTTAAATTGTATTGACTATATTCGTATTTAGAAAAAGGCGGACCTTCTGAACCAAACCCCATAAGTTAGACACAACTTATGGGGTTTTTTATGCGTCCCAATTTGGACTTTCAACTCAAATTTATCGCGTAAATACCAGAGTCTCGCGTCTATTTTGTTACTCCTATCAATTTCTGTCCTATCTTGACAGCCGCCACACCCTAGTCGTATCCAACGTATTTGTCTTTCGTAAGCTTACACTCGAACTCTCTGTCATCCATTATTGTTCATGAAACGAATTTCGTAACATGAATTTCACTCATCTTTATATTAGGTTTAATCGTTTTTATTCATGTTGTTGTTTAGGTATGATGCATCTCATACAGAAATTTGGTTTCATTTATATCATTTTGGATATGAGAGTAGGAGAGCGTCATGAGTAATGAGTTTACTTGTTCAATTTCGAGCATTCGTTTTGATGAGAACTATCAGCCTGCAGACAGCACCCGTCTGACGACTAACTTTGCAAATTTGGCTCGTGGTGAACATCGCCAAGAAAACTTACGCAAAACGTTGAGAATGATTAATAATCGATTCAATGCTTTGGCGCACTGGGACAATGAGACAGCTGATCGCTATTCTGTCGACGTTGATATCATCTCTGCACATTTAGACATCGAGGGCAGTGGTCATACATTTCCTGTCATCGAGACCCTTAAAACAACGATTACTGACCATAGAGACAATACCCGTATTGAAGGTATGATCGGTAATAGCTTCTCGTCTTATGTACGTGATTATGATTTTAGTATTGTATTGCCAGAGCACTTTGATAAGAACCCAACCTCGCCACCACCGGCAGATTTTGGTGACTTACATGGCAAGCTATTTCAGTATTTCTTGAACTCAGAAGCATATAAAGCTAACTTTGATAAGCAACCTGTGATCTGCCTCAGTGTGTCAACCAGTAAGACGTATCATCGCACTACCAATCATCACCCTGTGTTAGGGGTTGAATATAGACAAGATGAGTACTCATTAACCGATGAGTACTTTCACAAAATGGGCTTGAGAGTTCGTTACTTCATGCCTGTAGGCAGTGTTGCGCCGTTAGCGTTTTATTTTTCTGGGGATTTGCTGAGTGATTACACCGATTTTGAGCTGATCAGTGCAATCAGCACCATGGAAACGTTCCAAAAAATCTACCGTCCTGAAATTTACAATGCCAACTCTACAGCGAGTCAAGTGTATCAACCAAGTCTAAAGTATCAAGACTACTCACTGACGCAAATTGTATATGACCGCGAGGAGCGCAGTCAGATGGCAGTGACACAAGGTAAGTTTACGGAAGAAACCTTTATCAATCCACACCAAGAAACTCTTGAGCAGTGGGCTGCAAGCTATACCGTTGATGGTCAAGCGGATAAAAAACAAACCAATAATAAATACGCTGCTTAACCGAGCACACGAGAGAAGATAGATAACCATGACAAAATTATTATTACCAACCTCAACCGCTGGCAGCTTACCGAAACCGTCTTGGCTGGCAGAACCTGAAAAAATTTGGTCACCTTGGGCATTAGAAGGCGAGCAGTTGATTGAAGCGAAACAAGATGCATTGCGTTTGTCACTGCAAGAACAAGTACATGCAGGTATCGATATCGTCAGCGATGGCGAGCAGACCCGTCAGCATTTTGTGACCACGTTTATCGAACATCTCGATGGTGTTGATTTTGAAAACCGTGAGACGGTCAAAATCCGTGATCGCTATGATGCGAGTGTGCCATCAGTGGTCGGTGCGGTGAGCCGTCAAAAGCCAGTATTTGTAGAAGATGCCAAGTTTTTGCGTCAGCAAACCAATCAGCCAATCAAATGGGCTTTGCCGGGGCCGATGACGATGATTGACACGCTGTATGACGATCATTATAAAAGTCGTGAGAAACTGGCTTGGGAATTTGCTAAAATCCTGAATCAAGAAGCAAAAGAGCTGGAGGCCGCTGGCGTTGATATTATACAATTCGATGAACCAGCATTTAATGTGTTCTTTGATGACGTGAATGACTGGGGCATTGCCACTTTAGAGCGTGCTATTGAAGGTCTAAAATGCGAAACAGCAGTACATATTTGCTACGGTTATGGTATCGAAGCCAATAATAACTGGAAAAAGACACTGGGTTCAGAATGGCGTCAATATGAAAAGGCCTTTCCTCAGCTGCAACAGTCTAAAATAGATATTGTCTCATTGGAGTGTCAAAACTCACATGTGCCGATGGATCTGATTGAATTGATTCGCGGTAAAAAAGTAATGGTTGGTGCCATTGATGTGGCAACCAATACCATTGAGACACCAGAAGAAGTGGCCAACACACTACGTAAAGCATTACAATTTGTCGATGCTGACAAGCTGTATCCTGCCACCAATTGCGGTATGGCACCGTTGTCGCGCCAAGTGGCTCGTGGCAAGCTTGCGGCATTAAGTACAGGCGCACAAATTGTTCGTCAAGAACTGACCGCTTAAGCATTATTTAGAAACCAGCGATAGTCAAATCTAGGATTTCAACAATGGTTAAAGATATGATTGAAGCAACTACTTTTAGAAACGCCATGTCTTCGTTACCGACAGCGGTCAATGTGGTCACCACAGACGGTGAATCTGGTTGTCATGGATTTACGGCATCTGCGGTATGTAGTGTCACAGATACACCGCCGACATTGCTGGTTTGTATGAATCAGTCTTCTCGATCACATAAGCCCTTTTTGGACAATAAGGTTTTAAGTGTCAATGTGTTAGGTGCCCAGCATGAGCCGGTATCAAATGCTTTTGCTTCCAAGCTGTGTTCAGATGAGCGATTTGCACATGGTGCTTGGACGGCACTAAAAACGGGTGCGCCTATTTTGACAGACGCCTTGGTGAGTTTTGACTGTGAGATAGAGCAAATTCAGGAAGTTGGCACGCACAGTGTCTTTATGTGCCGTGTGGTGGCAATCCATCAAGACCGACAAGAAAACGCGCCAGAAGAAAGTTTGGTGTATTTCAATCGAGCGTATCATCATGTTGGTCAGGTAGAAGTTGCTTGAGCCGGATTGTTTAAACAATGTGGCTTAAACAATGCGACTCAAACTGAGTTGCTTACAATAAGCGTCTAATCTATATTTAACTAAACTAATAAGAAGTAACTACGCTGTGGAATTAATTATTTTTTTGATCATCGGTGCTCTAGCAGGGTTCGCTGCAGGGCTTTTTGGTGTGGGCGGTGGCACCATCATCGTGCCGCTATTATTCATTGTCTTTACTCAGATGGGTTATAGTCCTGACAATATTATGCATTTGGCGTTAGGTACGTCACTTGCGACTATTATTGTGACGTCTATCAGCTCGTTAATGGCGCACAATAAAAAAGGCGCCGTCATGTGGCCTGTCTTCAAAAACCTAGCACCCGGCTTAGCGATAGGGTGCTTTTTAGGGGCAGGGATAGCCGGACAGATATCTGGGTTATATCTTCAGCTTATTGTTGGTGTGTTTTTGCTGTGGGTCGCCTACAAGATGTTTAAGGGTGGCAAAAAGAAAGCCGCTGCAAACATGAATAGTGCGAGCAATACGGGTTCGATGGTTGATTCAACGCTGCCTTCAAAACCTAAGCAGTTGGCAGCAGGCGGGATTATTGGTATTGCTTCTGCCATTTTCGGCATCGGCGGTGGCAGCTTAACTGTACCTTACCTTACTCGTTACGGTGTAGTGATGCAAAGAGCGGTTGGTACTTCGGCCGCGTGTGGTCTACCCATCGCGATTGCCGGTGCGTTAGGATTTATGTTTTTTGGCATGAAGCAGCAAGTAGATGTGCCTAATACGATTGGCTTTGTCCACGTTTATGCCTTTTTAGGCATTAGTATCATGAGCTTTTTTACGGCAAAGATAGGCGCCAAGGTAGCTCATATACTGTCACCACAAATCTTAAAGAAATGCTTTGCCGTACTGTTGGTCGTTGTGGGTTTCTATTTTCTTTATAAAGGGTTGGTGTGATTGTCTAGGTATGGTTATTTAGATGTGATCGTCTAGATGTGATCAGGCAATGACAGGCATAAAAAAGACCGCTTCGAAATAGGAGCGGTCTTTTTTATGGTAGAAAACTATCAAGAGCAAATGGTTTGGCCATACATAGTCAGCGAATTACTAAACAGCCACGGCGTTATCCTCCTTAGATGCACTGCTTGTACAATCTGCAGTCGGCTGCCTTGTACCTATTTTAGAGTTCTTTGACTATAGTAGAAGAAATATACAACCGATACGATTGTATTATCAGTGCTACTGACACACATTTTACTTGCGTGCTGTACTCACAGAGGTTGCGAAACATTTATCTCAGTAACACGGTAGCGATTTAAAAATACTTTGACTATATAATGCCTTGACCATATTAGACATGAAAGAGAGACTGTTGTTAATAGTCTCTCTTTAACATACCGTTAGTAAAGTACGATATGTGGCTCATTTTCTAGATACTTGCCGATGCGACAGCTGTCTTGTTGGATTTTATATTCCATGCGGCAATGGCTAATACGATGATACCACCTGCTAGATCTGTCATCAGCTCAGGATAAATCAAGAGTAATGCACCGACCGCTAGTATGACACGAGCTATCGGGCTCATCACCCCTTTGAAGAAACCTTCAAGCGCAGAGCTAAGCGCAATAACGCCCGTAACCGAGGTGATCACGACAACAATAATATCCATGACTGGTGGTAGTGGGAACTCTTTAGCAGTCACTGCCAATCCTGTCGGATCTATCATCAGCATCGTTGGGTTGTAGATGAACATAAAGGGAACAATAAATCCGGCTAATGCCAGTTTTAGAGACTGAAACCCTGTCTTCATAGGATCACCACCAGAGATACCAGCGCCAGCAAAGGCAGCCAAACATACAGGTGGGGTGATATTGGCAAAGATACCAAAATAGAAGACAAACATATGCGCCGCTAAGATAGGAATATCAAAACCAGCCAAAGCTGGTGCTGCCATGGTTGCAGTAATAATGTACGCAGGAATAGATGGCAAGCCCATGCCCAGTACCATTGAGGCAATCATGGTTAGGATTAGCGTGAGTAATAACGACCCTGCTCCTAGTGTAACGATAGATGAAGTCATCACTGTACCAAAGCTGGTTAGACTCACCACGCCAATGATGATACCCACTACCGCACAGGCTGCCATGACAGCTAAAGATTGACGAGTACCAGATTCTAGTGCGCCCAGTACATCCTGAAAGCTCATCCGCGTCTCTTTGCGAAGCATACTCATGACAATGGTAAAACCAATCGTGTAAGCTGCTGCAAAGCCAACCGGAACCGATTCAGCCAACAGATATACTAAAAAAACAATCGGCAACAGCATATGCCCACGGGCTTTTAAAACTTCTTTCAGCTCAGGTAAGCTATCTTTGGCAATACCTTTGAGATCACGTCGACCTGCACGAAAGTGTACTTGAGCGATGACGCCTAAATAATAAAGAACCGCTGGCAATAGGGCTGCAAGCGCAATCGTGCTGTATTTGACCCCTGTGGTCTCCGCCATAATGAAAGCACTCGCCCCCATGATCGGTGGTAAGACCTGACCACCAACCGAAGCACTTGCCTCTACGGCACCAGCAAAGTTTTTATGATAGCCGACTCGCTTCATCAAAGGGATAGTAAATGCACCAGTACCTACTACGTTGGCAACCGCCGCACCATTGATACTGCCCATGAAACCGCTGGAGATGACCGCTACTTTTGCAGGTCCACCTTGTTTATGTCCTGCGAGCGCCAATGCTAAGTCGTTAAATAGCTGTCCCATACCTGATCGTGATAAAAACGCACCAAATAAGATAAACAAAAAGATAAAAGTAACAGAAGCACCGATGGCTGTAGAGTATAGACCCTCTGTTTTGAGATATAGCTGACCAAAAATATCACCCACATCGTAAGGTCGCGTGAGCAGACGATCTGGCATAAAACCTAAGTGACTAAAGAAGGGATAAGCCAAGAACACCAGAGCAAACAAAGGCAGAATAAAGCCCGTGATACGCCGCGTACCTTCCAATACACACAAGACAGTAATGATTGAAAATAATATATCCCACTGATTAGGTATGCCACCGCGGACGGTAACGATATTTTGATACTCTATCAGTAGGTAGGCTACACCTGATAAAGACATGAAAAACAAAATCCAATCATACCAAGCGACTCGTTGACGAGAGGAACCTTTGGCCGCAGGATAAATCATAAAAATGAGAGCAAAACCTACGCCCACGTGAACAGAGCGTTGGAGTAATGCAGGCATCGGATTAAAGGTGATATATAAGTGAAATAGCGCATAAGCAATAGCGAGTGCTGACAACAACCAGCCCAATTTTTTGTTGCTAAGCTTACGAGTGATGGATTCTTTATCGAATTTTTCCAAAATTTCTTGCTGTTTTTCTGCAGAAGGGTTCGCAGAATCAGCCGATAAGTCTTCCTTATCACTTGGTGCTATAGGCGTGCTCATAGCAGGACTCCTGAAGTAGTAACTGCCACAAGGACAGCTTTTTGGGAACAAAATAAATAGTAGTGTAGTCATCAACCCAGTCGTAAACAGGTAAGATGCCGCTTGTTATAATCACGTGAGCTTTGATGTTATGAGATACCATCCAGTTTAGATAAGGTAGGGATGTTTGGATACGGTATTGAATATAGTTTGGATAATCTTTACTGTTGTTGGATACAATTGTCTCAGTTGATGGAGTTCCTGCGCCAAAAGTTTGCATATAAGTATCGGTTAGTAAGAAATCATCAGATCGGACTTGATAACGCTCTATCCACCACTGCTTTTCTACAGAGTGTAACCATTTAATATCAAAAGAATTTTCTTCGATGTAGCAGGATTCCTGATTAAAGCTCAATACAGTTACCTGCTGACGGAAGATCCAGCCACCACCGATGATGACCAGCAATACCATGAATGTTATGACCATAAATAAACCAGTACCGCGCTCTACGCTGTACTGGTTTTTATGATTGCTCATCTATGATTTAACCAAGCTTATTGGCTTGCGGCTTGCTCATCGTAGTACTTTTGGGCACCAGGGTGTATCGGGGCGACCATACCCTGTTGTGCGGTTTCTAAGCTAATACCACCTGCAGACTGATGCGCAGTTTTTAGTTTTTCCATACTTTCAAAGAAAGTTTTGGTCAATTTGTAACCATCATCTTCTGATAAGTCTGAACGTACTACAAACGCATTCATGATAGCAGCGGTAGGGATGGCGGTTTCATTGCCGTAAGTACCTGCAGGAATTTCTTTAGCAATGAAGTAGGACTGATCTTGTGCAATTCTTGCTATGTTTTCAGGGCTAATACTTACTATCTGTAAATCAAAGCCTTGCTCTAGCTCCATCAGTGAAGAGTTCGGTAAACCACTGGTTAAAAATGCCGCGTCAAGTTTACCTGATTTCAAGGCATCTGCTGCCTCTGCATACCCCAAGTAATCAACTTCGACATCATCGTAGGTCATGTCAAAGCCATTAAGTAAGTTGCGAGCGTTAACTTCTACACCAGAGTTCTGTGCACCCACGGCGATACGCTTACCGCGTAAATCTTCGAAGCTCTCAATGCCTGAATCCTGCGAGGTAACAACCTGTACGTAATTGGGGTATAGAGTGGCGATTTGCTGAACATTCGTGATAGGACTGCTGAAGTTGTTCTCACCGTTGATAGCATCGCTCAATACGTCGCTCATCAGAAAGGCCATTTCAACTTTTTCTTGATTGAGTAAGTTGATGTTTTCGACCGAGGCTCCGGTGGTTTGGGTTTTAGAGTTAACACCATAAGTCGTATTGTAAGCTTCAGTAAGCGAGGTTCCAATAATATTATAAGGACCTGACGCACCACCGGTCGCAAGCGTAGCAAATTTAGTATCAAGTTGGTCGGCAGCTTCCGTGCTGGAGACTGAAGCATCATCTGAACAAGCCACAAGCGACATGCTAGTAGCAACAACCAGTCCAAGAAGAGATGCTTTAATAGTAGATTTCATGTTTCCCTCGTTTGAATATAGAGTAGCTTTACTTACAAAAGCTATTATTTTTTTCACAGATACGTAATCTTTTAATAGTATAGGATTTATATTAGATTTCAAGATGAAATTCAGGAATTTTGGAGAATCTGTGAATATTGCTTTTTTGTACATTTTTAAGTATAGGTTAACAGCTTGTTATTTTTGTTTATTCGATGGACAGAATTATGAGTTAGTTAACAAATCCAAGAGCCAGCATTCTGTCTGCCAGGATGTATCGTTAGCTAGAGAAACTCGCTCGATGAAAAGCGGTAAAATGTGAAGAGTCATGGGGCGGATCTCCATGGTTAGCAACGCTGATATGTAGATTTATCGAGTTACTTATACGCGTTAAATTCATTTCGATGACTTTTGGAGAAGCACAAAAAAACCCACTATTATTTGCTATATCAGACAATAGTGGGAGTAATATTTGGGTCAGTAGAATGGCGTTCTGCTATCAGTTCACCACTTTTGACGCTGAGTAAATGATTACTCAATCACAACTTCTGCCAGCGAGTAATAAAGTATCATACTGAACGGCACCATCTATACCTTACAGTTACATTTTGGAGTAGTAAAGTTTCGTACTGAGGTAACTAGATATGGAGTGTATCTTACCCCCTAAAATAGATTAAATAAAAAGGAACTCACCTTGAGATTATCTTTCACCGGATTAGCGATAGCTTTTGTATTGGTTGGTTGTGGAGAGGATAGTACATCGTATTCAGCACCACCAACTGATGGCGAAGTCACACCAACTGAACCATCTAATACGACCTCTTTAGCTTGCCTTAATCCAACGCTGCAAACCCCAGGCACGACGATTGATCTAGAATATGCTTCAGATGCTGCTATAGATTTTGGACTTAACGATGTTCATGAAGTTGTAGAGTCAGTTCCGGAATATAAAGGCTTTAGCGATGTATTGGCTAAAAGAGAAGGTCAATCTACTGTGTATGTAAAACACGACGAAGTTGATCAATCAGTGATCACTCTAGGGCAGACTGACAGTGATGCTGGAATGGAAGTTGATTACCAACCGAGCGGCTTAAAGCAACATTATAACTTAGAAGAAGGTGAGACGAAGCATTATGCAACAGTCACTATGATTGAAACCACAGCTGATGAAAAAGTATCTTATGAGATGGATGGTTCATTAAAATATGTTGGTAGAGAAACCATTACGGTTCCAGCAGGCACGTTTGAGACTTGCGTATTTGAACACAAGTTTTACGTTGTTCAAGACGACGGAATAAGCACTGATACGTTATACACTCGTTATACTGGCGTGGATAACGGCGTAACAATCAAAGAAATAACGGAAACAACATCGTCTGAGTCTGAAGATGTTGGCTTATTCAATGATACGATATTATTGGAGAAGGGTAATATCAATGGTCAAGCCATACAAGGTATATAGTCAGTTAACGCTCCTTGACCTCGTTCTTCTTTAAGCCACTTCGGTTGTTTTTTAGAGAGCATAAAAAAACCCCTGCTACTGTTTTACTAAATAGTAGCAGGGGTTAATACATGAGCCAATAGGATGATACTTTATTACTCAGGATGAAACTATATTCCTTAGTATGATAATTTATTACTCTAGTATAAAAGCCCAAATTTTCAAAGAAAAAATCATTCTACCGTGACACTCTTGGCCAGATTTCTAGGCTGATCGACATCCGTACCACGCATGACAGCGACATGGTAGGACAGCAGCTGTACGGGCACACTATAAACGATAGGCGCTAGTGTCTCGCAGACATCAGGCACATAGACGACATGTAAGCGATCTTCTGAAACCATCTTGCTTGATTCAGCAGCGAATACAAACAACTCACCATGGCGGGCATGAACCTCTTGCATGTTGGCTTTGAGCTTGTCATACATGCTGTCTTTAGGTGCCAGCACGACGATGGGCATGTCTTTATCGACGAGTGCTAATGGACCGTGTTTGAGCTCACCGGCGGCATAGCCTTCTGCATGAATATAAGAGATTTCTTTAAGCTTGAGTGCGCCTTCTAGTGCAATAGGGAATTGTAAGCCGCGACCTAAGAACAGGCAGCTTTTTTTGTCCTCAAAGCGCTCACTCATGGTATTGATTGAGGCATCAAGGTTCAAGCTGGCATGTAGCTGACCTGGTAGTTTCCGTAAGTCATCAAGCAGTACGCTCAACTGATCATGGGTCATGCGCTGCTGTACGACACCGATTTTCAATACCAGTAGCATCAAGGCAGTGAGCTGAGTTGTGAAAGCTTTGGTAGAGGCAACACCAATCTCAGGACCTGCTAGTGTGGGCAAGAAGATATCTGTTTCTCTTACCAGCGATGAGGTAGGTACATTGCATAAGGCCAAGCTTACTAGACCCGTTGGTGTTTGTTTTTGAATATCACGTAGTGCAGATAAGGTATCTGCGGTTTCACCAGACTGAGAGATACAAATAACCAAGGTATTATCGACGACGACAGGATTGCGATAACGGAACTCGCTGGCGATCTCAACTGAGCATGGAATGCGTGTTATACCTTCAAACCAGTACTTGGTAACCATACCAGCATGGTAGCTGGTACCACATGCGATGACTTGTACGTGTTTGATATCGGCAAGTAGTACGTTGTGGCGTTGCAAGAAATCATCACGCAGCTTAGAAGTTTCATTTTTTTCTACTGCCATATCAATCGTGCGCCCAACCGCGTCTGGCTGCTCGTAGATTTCTTTGAGCATATAATGCTTAAATTGGCCTTTATCGGCATTGTGCTGCGTGGCGTCAATCTCGTGTATTTTGCGCTGAGTTTTCACACCGTCTGCATAGACCTCGATAGTGTTGCGAGTTAATTTTGCGATATCACCTTCTTCTAGATACATAAAGCGGTTGGTAACTGGTAAGAGAGCCAATTGATCGGAGGCGATAAAGTTTTCACCGATACCCACGCCTATTACTAGCGGCGAACCTAAACGGACGGTGATGAGCTCGTCTGGGCTGTCTATATGCATAATACCAAGGGCAAACGCCCCATGTAGTAATGGAATGATGGTACGGACAGCTTCTAGTAAGTCAGGGGTTTGTTTATAAATATCGTTAATTAAGTGCGCGACGACTTCAGTGTCTGTCTGTGATGTAAACTCATAGCCTTTGGCTAGCAACTCTTCTTTTAGCTCAGCATAGTTCTCTACGATACCGTTGTGTACCACGGCGACTTTGCCAGAGACATGTGGATGTGCGTTACGCTGTGCTGGCTCGCCATGGGTTGCCCAGCGTGTGTGGGCGATGCCGATATGCCCATCAAAAAACGTTGGGTTGACGGCGACGGCATCGGCCAATGCTTGCACTTTACCTACTTGGCGTTCACGGTGTAACTCGTCATTACGAATGACGGTCAGACCAGCAGAGTCATAGCCGCGATACTCTAGACGCTTGAGGCCTTCAAGTAAGATATTAGCGATATTACGCTCAGCAACTGCTCCTACAATTCCGCACATGGCCATTCCTCGATGTTGATTTTCAATGTTTGTATAATTAGGTGTATCTACACTAGATATTTGTCTATGAGATGTACTTATAATTGGTTTTCTAGATATGAGTAAGCAGCGCTACAAAAGATGCTGCGCTGCTTAGAGTCGCTAAAGACTGCATGTCAGTTGCTTGCTAGGGCGTGTCTTCAATTCAATCGCTAGTCATCTAAATGGGTCAAAAATGGCTAAATGTTGCCAAACGGCGTCAAATAGCTGACCAATATCTCGATATTATCTGCGCTATTTTCCTTGTCTGACTGCCATTTATCTCATTTTTAAAATGAAGATATGACCTATCTATACAAGTACCAATTATTTTTTAGTCGGTCGTTGAAAGTTATCTTTTTGAATTTGTCGTGCTCGACCAAATGCCAAGGCTTTGGCATCGACGTCTTTGGTGACCACAGAGCCTGCGGCAACGGTTGCAGTATCACCAATGGTGACTGGCGCAACCAAGCTGGCATTCGAGCCGATAAAAGCATTATTTTCGATGATGGTTTGTGATTTATTGACGCCATCATAGTTACAAGTAATCACTCCAGCACCGACGTTTACGTCTGTACCAACTGTTGCATCACCAACATAACTTAGATGATTGACCTTACTGCCACGACCGATGACTGATTTCTTGATTTCGACAAAATTACCAATCTTACTATTATCAGACAAGACCGTCTCAGGACGTAAGTGGGCAAAAGGACCGATATCGACACCAGCACCGATCTCAGCGCGATCAATCACACAATGCGGTTTTATATGGCAGGCATTACCGATTTGCGCATTTTTGATGACGCAACCGGCTTCGATATAGACGTTATTGCCTAATGTACAGTCGCCTTCAAACACTACATTGACATCGACAAAGACGTCTTGTCCTGCTGTCAGCGTACCGCGAATGTCGACACGAGTAGGGTCGGCAAACTGCACGCCAGCTTCTTGTAAGTCAGCGACCAACTTGCCTTGCCAAGTACGTTCGAGGCTGGCGAGCTGTTGACGGTTATTCACACCTTCAATCTCAAAGGTATGCTCAGGTTCGATAGCCGCAATAGAGATATCATCGGCAACCGCCATTTTGACAATATCCGTCAGATAGTATTCTTGCTGAGCGTTGTCGTTAGACAGTTCAGGTAAGTACTTATGCAGTAAAGCATTGTCGACGCAATAGATACCACTGTTGATTTCTTTGATGTCTTGCTCGGTGGTGCTGGCATCTTTTTGTTCTACGATGGCGGTGATATTTCCTGCCTCGTCACGCTTGATACGACCCAGCCCAAAAGGGTTGTCAACGGTCAGCGTCAGCATAGACATGCCTTCAGCATTTGCTGCTCTCAACGCAGATAGTGTCTGACAGCTGACCAGTGGTACATCGCCATAAAGGATGAGGCTTTGTCCTTCTTTCGGTAGGTCAGACAGCGTCACTTTGACTGCATGTCCTGTCCCCAATTGCTCAGTTTGGGCAACCCAGGTAATGGCAGATTGCGCATATTGGGTGGTGATTTCTGCCTGCACTTGCTCACTGCCAAAACCGTGCACAATAATAGTCTCGTCGACAGTCAGCTGATGACAGGTATCCAATACGTGGCTGAGTAAGGACTTGCCAGCTAGTGTCTGTAGCACTTTAGGCTTGGCTGATTGCATGCGCGTGCCTTTACCAGCAGCTAGGATAATTACCGAGAGAGGAGAAGTCATAGTAGCCTACAAATGTAACAAAATATAACTTTGGATTATAACCTAAAGCAGGCAAAAAGTCATATTGGTGAGAAGTAAGGAGCGCTTAATACATTGATGTTATTAATAATCAGCCAAACACAGTCTAAATTTTTTTGCTAAAAGCACTGCTAAAAGGCAGCTTTCGATACAATATGTTTCGCCGTTTTTCGTCCACTTAAACTATTTGCTGCAGATGGAGGGCACACTCTCATCGTAGGCTAATCACAGACCAATTACAGGACGATACCGAGCATAATGATACACCAAATGATGGCGGCCATTACCCCGGCGATGATGTCGTCGATCATAATGCCGAAACCGCCAGCGACTTTTTTATCTGCCCAGCCAATCGGAGGTGGCTTAATAATATCGAAAAACCGAAACAAGATAAAAGCGATTATGATAGCGAAGATAGAGGTGGTTTGCGATATATCTTGCCAAAAGCTAGTCGTGGTGATGCCTACATAAGAAAAAGGCAACAGCGTAATCCACATACCGGCCCATTCATCCCAGACTATGTGCGGGTCATCGTGACCTTGCATCAAATCAGAAGTGCGATCGCATATCCAAATACCAATGACACAAGACAAAATGGTAATAATTAAAAATGGCACGAACCCTAAGCTCAACAGTGGTATAGCCACGATTAAACCGCCAACAGTCCCCCATGTACCGGGTGCGCGGCGGGGGAGACCACTGCCTAAGCCAATGCCAAGCCAATAAATTACTCGGTCAAGCGCACCAGCATCTGCAGGTAGTGGCGGACAGTCATTGGCTTTACGAATATCGGGTTTGGATAAGTCATGCTCAGTCATGGGTTAGCCTGCAAAATGTTGATAACCAGTAAGGTTGGGCCAAGTAGCAAAGGGTGCAGGATGCATTGGGGTGACTGGTTGGTTTTGATAAAACAGCGTTGGTTGTCGCTTGATTGTATCCAGATTTTCCGATGTGCCTTTATCCGCTGCAGGCTCGTTGACCGATGGAACGACTTCTCCGATACAGGTAACGAGTATATTGCTGATACTCGTAGCGGGCGGCTCAATATGCGCGGGCAACGTAAAAGCCAATTCGTAATCATCACCACCAGACAGCTGACACAGCAGGCGCTCTGATAAATCAACGCTTGCCAATGGCTTGCTAGTCGGTAGCTGCTCTAAATTAATATGCATGCCTACATTGCTTTGCTCGCAGATATGACTGAGATCTTGATAAAGACCGTCAGAGATGTCTATCATCGCAGTTGCGCCAGTTTTGGCCAATGCTGCGCCTAATGTGGTACGCGGCGTCGGCATATGTAGCCGATGTGACAATTCTATGCCTCGGCTGCTTTGCGGGCGCTGGAGCGCATAAGCGGCATCACCAAGCGTGCCTGATACATAGACTTTGTCGCCGACATTCGCTCCTGAGCGGTATATGGCTGGCGTATCTGCAGCAAGTAACCCCTGTGCGCTAACACTAAGGACCAAGCTGTCACTACGTGTGGTATCACCGCCGATAAGCGTCACATCGAAGAGCTGACAAGCATGGAACAGGCCTTTGGCAAACGCTGTCAACCACGACTCGTTTGCCAAGCGCTCGGGTAGTGCTAGAGCGAGCAATAAGCTGTGCGGGGTAGCACCCATCGCAGCGATATCTGAGACGTTGACGGCTACAGCTTTGTATCCGATAGCAAAAGCCAGTTCATCAACTTCAGCCCAATCCGCGCTGAAGTGCCTTCCTTGCACCAAAGTGTCGATACAGCTGACTAAGCGTGAACCTGCAGGCCAGTTTGTCACTGCTGCGTCATCACCGATCCCTTTTTCGATATCGTTTGATAGCGACTGTGACGCCTGCATCTGTGAAAAGATGCGCTCAATCAGCTCAAATTCGTTCATCGTTAATCTTTGTTTTTTGCGTCAGTATTGTTTTTCTTACTTGCTTTAAAGTCACTGATATTTGCTTTGGCGTTGCTAGTATTGTTAGCGCGGTTACGCTTGACGTTGGCATTGTTAGCGCTGATACGAGGTTTAGTTGACGCAGATGGTTTGTTTTCGACATCAGTATCCGCTTTGCTAGCGGTTTCGGGCGCAGCAGCTGTTTGTGCTTCTGGCTGCTGAGCATCAGCTTGTGCGGCTGATTTGTTTTTGCTGTCTGCTTGCACCTCTAGGGAGCGTAGCTCAACGGTCATTTTATCCAGTACAGCATTGATCAGCTTGTGCGCGTCAGTAGCACCAAAGTGATTATTAAGCTTCATCGCTTCGTCTAAGACCACTTTATAAGGAATCTCTAAGCGGTTTTTTAGCTCATATGCGCCAATCAATAAGATGGCGTGTTCGACGGTATCGAGTTTGTCGAGTCCACGGTCTAGATGCTGACTAATCAGAGTATCTAGCGCCTCAATTTGTTCTGGGATGTCGCGCATCATTTCGTGATAGTAGCCGATGTGAACCGTATGCATGGCGTTGGTCGCACGTGTACGAGCGGCGATATCATGTGGTGCATTATCCTTCCAGCCAAGATTGCCACCGATGTCAAAGCGGCGATCTGTGACGAGCCATTCATACAGCCCTTGCATAGCAAAGCGTCTGGCTTTGCGGATAGCAGTGTGACTGGTCTTATAAGAAGACTCACTCATTTCAAAGGTTTGATCACCAGCACTGCTGCTTGCTACGCGAGTAGCTTCAGCTTGTTCATCTTTTGTTTGTGCGGTTTTCGCAGCGCTAATGGCGCGCTTGAGTTGGTCAGTCATAGGGGGTCAGTACCTAAATTTTGAGTAAAAATAGCATAACATATGTTAAATGGTCTTCGACCAGCACCTTGTGCCAGTCGAGTTTTGGCGTGTTAGCACTATGGGCAGCCATGGAGACTACCGTGCCAGTTTAATAGCAAACCAACTTAATAAAAACCAAATCAATCACAGATTAAGAGTCGGTAAAATGACAATGTGATTTAGTGACGATTTTGGTGGTGGCTTTATCTGGTGGTTGTTTTAGTAGTGATGATGGTGATTACGCGTCGTCGATATCGTCATCAATATCTAGCTGTGGCAAGACCGCCAACATCTCAAGGACAACCATAGCAGCTTCAGAGCCTTTGTTACCAGCTTTGGTACCAGAGCGTTCAATTGCTTGCTCGATACTATCGGTAGTGATGACACCGTTAGCAACTGGGATATTGTAATCAATCGCGACACTGCTCAAGCCCTTGGCTGATTCGCTAGCGACAAAGTCAAAGTGAGGCGTGCTACCACGGATGATCGCACCCAAAGCAACGATTGCATCAAAACGATCTGATTCTGCAGCACGTTGAGCGACTAATGGTAGCTCAAAAGCACCTGGTACACGAATAACGGTAATATTGCTGCCTAAGACGCCATGACGTAGTAGAGCGTCGATAGCACCATCTACCAATGACTCAACGACAAAACCGTTAAAACGTGCAACAACGATACCGATACGAGCATCTTCATTTTGATGTAAGTTGCCATCGATATGGGTAATGTCATTGCGCTGCTGTTGTAAGTTTGACATGCGAAAATCCTATGAGTAATTTATGTTTAGAGCCAGATTTTTATAAGAAGTTTTGAATGTGTTCAATAGCTAACTGACGAATATAAATAAGTAGCGCTATGATAACATTTTTTGCATAAGCATTTGCATTTTACCAATGCGTTATGTAGGGCGTGTCCTCAATCTACACAGTTGCCTTTAGATGGGTCAAATGAGGACGCGCCTTAGCCAATTTACTGTCGCTTAAATCCAACTAACACCATCGAAAGTACGAAAAGAAATATCGCAAATAATACGCTCAGCGAGCTCGATATTGTATGTGAATGATAAGGCGTTGATTACAGACGCATCTGAATGCCTTGTGCTGCCATATATTCCTTGGCCTCTTGAACTGTGTACTCACCGAAGTGAAAAATACTGGCGGCGAGCACCGCATCTACGCCACCTTCTAACACTCCTTCGGCGAGATGTTGCAGGTTGCCAACGCCACCTGAGGCAATGACTGGCACATTCACTTGGCTAGTAATTTGCTGCATTAATGCCAAATCATAGCCTTTTTTGGTGCCGTCACCGTCCATCGAAGTGACTAGCAGCTCGCCCGCGCCAAGATCTGCCATTTTGCTTGCCCAAGCGACAGCATCAATGCCAGTTGGCTTGCGACCGCCATGGGTAAAAATCTCCCAACGTGGCACGACGACACCGTCGACTTCAATGTCAGCAACACGCTTGGCATCGATCGCGGCAACGATACATTGGTTGCCAAACTTTTGCGCGGCTTCCCCGACGAACTCAGGGGTAAACACTGCTGCTGAGTTAATCGCTACTTTATCTGCACCGGCATTGAGTAAATTACGAATGTCGGAGATTTTACGTACACCGCCGCCCACAGTGAGCGGAACAAACACCGTCTCCGCCATACGCTCCACCGTGTGATACGTGGTGTCACGCTCATCACTGGTCGCCGTAATGTCCAAAAAAGTAATCTCATCAGCACCTTGTTCGTTGTAGCGCTGTGCCACTTCGACAGGATCGCCAGCGTCTTTGATATCGACAAACTGTACGCCTTTGACTACGCGGCCATTGTCCACGTCCAAACAAGGAATGATACGCTTTGCTAACATAGGGGCTTTCACCTTATAATCAATTCATCCGTAGGCGCTAGTCTAGCAAAATCACTGCCATATCAGGCATGTTTTCGTAAGAATAGTGCGCTTTTAATCAAAATGACTGATAAGTGATGACATTATTGCTATCACAATGATGATCACAGTCCGTTTTGATTCTATTTATATTTTTTATTCAATTGCCAAAGTGAGATGTCATGTCCGTCTATACCCAGTTAACTGATGAACAATTTTCCGCCTTTTGCCAACGCTTTGGAGTGTCGTTCGCACGAGCCATTCCCATTACTCAAGGCATCAAAAACTCTAATTGGTTTATTCAGACGGCTGACGATGTAGATGGCGCCCATTCTTATGTATTTACTTTGTTTGAAGAGCGCCCACCTGCCGATATCGAAAAAATGGCGGTTATCCTAAACCAGTTGGATGGCAAGCTGCCAGTTGCCGCGCCACTCGCTTTGACTGATTTTGACGAGTCAGCAGCATCTGATACTGCGAGCTGTGATAAAAGT
>NZ_JAKDUI010000226.1 GCF_030457785.1 Psychrobacter sp.
CGCATTCATCCCACTACCTTAGAGGTAGGGGATTTCTGCGGTAAAATGTTAAAAAGGAAGACCGAGGAAAACCCACGCACCCGTCGAACAAATATCATTTATCAGCAATGGCTACTTGAACGACGCGATTATAACAATTTTTGGCCCGTTATCGGTGAAAATAATGTACAAGAAACAAGACATCCAACTGACCAAATATGTTTACTAACCTCATTTTTCTGTAAATACTTCTAACTTATTTACAGTGCCTTTTTATCTTACTACCGTATTACCCTCCTTTTCACATGCTCTAACCTAGGATAAACTGGATTTATAATCTTGATAATCAAACTGGCGCTGAATATCAATCGTCCCATCCAAACGTCGAATGACAATTGCTGGCATATTAACGCCATTAAACCAATTTTTCTTTACCATGGTATAACCTGCGGCATTGCCAAAAGCTATCTGATCGCCTATGTTCAGTGGATTATGCGAAGCGTCCGACAGTGCATACTCACCAAAGATATCTCCTGCCAAACAAGAACGGCCATAGATGATGGTATTATCTGGGTTATTGGCTGCTTGTTCCATATCAACTGGTGAGAGAGTTACCTCCGCTTCATTAATCGCAGTAATAGGTGCTGACTCACGATAAATTAATAAATCAAGCATATGTGCTTCGATAGACGCATCGACGACGGCTAAGTTTTTTTGATTATGCATGGTATCTAGCACGGTAGTCACAAGCGTGCCCGCTCCATGAATACTCGCTTCGCCTGGCTCAAGATAAACTTGTACCCCGTATTTTTCACTAAACGCCTTTAGGCGCGCAGCCAGTTTTTCTAGTGGGTAATCAGGGGCGATAAAGTGTATACCGCCACCAAGACTCACCCATTCAAGCTCTGCTAACAGCGATCCAAAGCGTGTTTCGATATCCGCCAAACTCTTACTAAAAGCATCAAAGCTATCGTTTTCACAATTATTATGAATCATGACACCGGTAATATCTGCTAACACAGCAGTAATGCTATCTTTGTCGTGCTCACCCAAGCGACTAAACGGTCTAGCAGGATCGGCGATGATAAACGAAGAGTTACTGGTTTGTGGGTTGAGACGTAAGCCTACCGGTATGTTTTTTGAATTGGCTCGATCTTTGAAAGCATTCAATTGCGAGATCGAATTAAAAATAATCTTATCTGCATGGCTTAATACTTCATCGATTTCATCGGCACTATAAGCCACACTATAGGCATGTGTTTCTTTGTCATCACCAAACGTTTCATGACCTAGGCGCACTTCGTTTAGTGAAGATGATGTCGTGCCGTGCAAATAGGGCTGCATCACATTAAACACACCCCAAGTGGCAAAGCATTTGAGTGCCAATAGTGCTTTAGCACCAGATAGCTCGCACAGGCGCTCGACGATCTTCATGTTAGCGACGATTGACGCTTCGTTGAGCAAGTAATAAGGCGTGGGTGGTAATTGAGTGCTGCTGGTATTAACGTCTTCTCTTACATTCATAAACGGTTACCTAATAATGCTATTGTCATCATGACAGATGTAAATTTTTTCGTTATGGTAGGTTAAACCAATAACAAATAGTATAGCTTATGTCTTTATCGACCGACTACTCCACTAGCAGTCAAAATGACTTAACACCGCTCGACCCACAAGATATCGACTTGCAGCATCTTCACCCTGATGCGCGTGCAGTGTTAGATTTTTGGTTCAATCAAGATAATGAGTCATATTGGTTCAAAAAAAGCGATGAGTTTGACAATCACATACGAGCTCAGTTTCGCAGTATTTGGCAAGCAGCAAAACAAGGTGAGTGTGTGACGTGGCGACAGGTAGATGAAACCGTTGATAATAACAGCTTCATTACTTCTTTGGCAGGGAGATTGGCAGAAATTCTGGTTTTGGATCAATTTTCACGAAACCTCTGTCGCGGTCAGACGGCTGCCTTTGCACAAGACAGTATGGCGGTAGTATTGGCACAAGAAGCCATCGAGTATTCTCACTTTAGTACGCTACCTGCTCAGTGGCGAAAGTTTATCATCATGCCTTTTATGCATTCTGAATCGGCGGTGATTCATGAGCGTTATCTGCCTTTATTTGAACAACTAGACGATGCAAACACATTGGATTTCGAACTTCGCCATAAAAAAATTATCGATCAATTTGGTCGATACCCACATCGTAATAGTACGCTTGACCGTGAGTCGACTGCTGAGGAAGAAGCCTTCTTACAACAGCCCAACTCATCGTTTTAGTAGCAACCTACTTTACGGTCAATATTAGTAGTTGATGGTTGATACAAAGAAAGCACACTGCTTAGGCTAATCATTAGCCAGTCGCGCAACAGTATTCAACTACTGTTGCGTGGGCGCCCTGTCAACTTTCAAGCGCCTTTCTGACTGGGGCAAAACTTCGTCTATGCTCTGATAGCACACCGAGTGACGCAATCGCTTCCATGTGCGCGCGTGTCGGATAGCCTTTGTGTTTGGCGATGCCATATTCTGGATGCTGAGCATCTAGCGCATACATGGTTTTATCGCGACTGACCTTTGCCAAAATACTGGCCGCTGCGATGCTGGTATGACGCGCATCACCTTTTACCCATGCTTGGCAATCAATCGCCGATGCTTTCACACCCAGCTTATCAAATTTGTCGTAATCTATGTCGGGGCAGCGATTGCCGTCAAACAACACTTCGAATATGTTCTCACGCTCACTATGAAAGTACTGAGCACTTGCTGTGACTATTGTTTCTAGCAATACCTCTGAGCATAGACGCATCCCCAGCATCGTTGCCTGCAAGATATTGACTTGATCGATAACAGCAGCTGGTACATCAGCAACGATATGCCCTATTGCATGCTGCCGCACTAAGGGATAAAGCATATCCCGCTTTTTTTCACTCAGTTTTTTTGAGTCGGTTAATACAGATAGTGGTGTTTGTTTAAGTGGCTCATCCTCTATCAATCCCGACCAAGCAGCAGGCAGTATCGCAGCGGCCACATTGACACTTCCTAGCAACGGCCCACGCCCAGCTTCATCGATGCCAATCTGAACAGGTGACGGTACTGATGCATCTGTCTGTGTCAGATATTGAGTGCGCAATTCAGGGATATTTAACCAGCCCGTTAACCGTATGGGCGCAGCCAGTTGCATGTATTGACCTTTAATATCAATTTCTTCGATACATCTGTTGATTGGTAGATAATCGTTTTCGTTATTAAATGCATTACTCATAAAGCTGCCATGACTTAATTGATATTTCTTAGGTGGTAGTGACTGAGGCTTACTTAGTGATTATAACCTTCTTGAATGAACCACTGCTCAATCACACTATTTGCAGGATCATGGTTACTCTGCTGCTGTAATAAGCGCTTGGTAACGGTAAGATCATTTAGTTGTTCAGCATAAGCACGTGGCTGTAGTAAGCGCGTGACTGTTCTGCAGATATTGTCACCACTCGCCTGCTCCTGAATCAACTCAGGCACTATAGCGGTATTTGCCAAGATATTCGGCAAGGCAACGTACGGCACTTTGACCAATCGTTTGGCAAGCTGATACGTCAACTGATTTAACTGGTAAATCACCACCATCGGTCGCTCCAACAACATCGCCTCTAATGTGGCGGTACCTGATGCCAACATAACGATATCCGATGCGGCCATTGCATACTGACTGAATGCTGGCTGACTGTCATCATAAATCACGACGATAGCAGCTCGCAGCTCCTCTGAGCGCTGTTCGATGACATCTTGAACGATATATTGATGGTTCTGATCGACAGTTGGAATGATAAAACACAGCTTCGGATCCAATACGATGAGCTTTTGAATGCCATCCAGCATCAACGGCAAAATAGAAGTGATTTCACCACGTCTCGAGCCTGGCATCACACAAATAAGCTGACTGACGTCGTCGAATCGATCAATAAAAAACTGTTGCAAGCCATCGTTATGCCAGACCAACTCACTACGACGCTGATTGATTGGTATTTCTAGCAAGCTCTGATCTATCGTCCGTAGTAGTGGATGACCGACACATATTGCTGGATGATTATGCCGTTCATACACAGGCAACTCAAAGGGAAACAAGCAAAGGTCTAAGTGGGTCGCCGTTTTGATCGCATGAATGCGTGACTCTCGCCATGCCCAAATAGTTGGG